>JAYWHB010000474.1:0-3118 GCA_043777915.1 Deinococcales bacterium | reverse complement strand
GCACTGATTCTTAAGGGTAGGGTTTCTCGCTGCTCGAGTTGCTGGGTCAGCCAATCCTCGCCGCCTCGGGTATACGGGGTGTTTGGGTTGCCTTGGAATGCGCCGCTTTGTGTTACCACCATTGGAAAGGTCTTTGGGGCTTGCATCGCCGCGTACAGGCTGGCAAGACCGCCTAGGCTTGCACCCCAGAGTCCGTACTGACTGATTTTATAGAGTTGCTCGAGACGGGGCTGGACATCTTGGAGTAGGAATTCTAGATATTTAGAATTAAAGTAATACTCGTACTCGCGGTCTTGTGGTTCTAAAAAACAAAAAATACATGGGCGAATTTTACCTAGGTGCAATAAGTTATCGTGCGTTACCCCGAGTTTACCTGTACGCCGAAAAGCTACGCCGTCTTGGACAATAAAAACTGGGTACTCGAGACTTGGGTTAAAGTCTGGCGGCAAATGCAAATAAGCTCGGCGTTTACCACTCAGGATTTGGCTTTCCCAACTTAAAGACTGACTTGTGCCTTGTGGTGCATCTGGTAGGGCTTCACGCATTGGATGAGCAGCGTACCCCTCGAGTTGTACAGCGCGGTACTCTCGCCACCACGGATTCTCGGCGTTGTCGGGGTTATCGGGGTCGGTCAGCCGATTGCCATTGGCATCTAAAAAACAGTATTCGATAAACGCAGCCAGTGGAAACTCGAGGGTGATGCTTTGACCAGCCCCCAGTGGAATTGGGCGGTCTTTATCGTCGGTAAAGTCCCCGATTAAATGGGTTGCCCCTGATGGGGCAGTGAAAATCACTCGCCGCCCATGAACTTCAATCACTTATCTGCCTTGTCGGTGAGTGGGTCAAGGAAAACTTCGTTTTCGATAAAATTTTGTTTTAATTTCAAATCAGTTAAAAAATCAGTCAGCACACCAGCCGCTTCTCTCCAGCGCCAATCCAAAGAAACATACTTGCCAGAATTAACAATTGCTACGCTGTACCTCGAGCCAAGTTGCTTGGCTAAATCTTCACGCAACATTCTTTGCCCACCGATGGCATTGCTTGTATCAAAACGGGCAACGATGTGCAACACAGGGAATTTGGCTTGCTCGAGCCTGTTGTACCAAGTTTGTAATTGGGGAAAAGGGTCAAACAGTGACTGCATCAACGCCTCTCTAAATTCAAAGGGTTGGCGTTTCAAGGCGTACTGTTCGAGGAATTTGTCACGCTGCCCCAATTGCACAAAACCATTGCCAAAGTTCTTGCGCCAAAATTCTGTGCTGGCGGCTGGACTCGAGTAGACACCATTATAAATTTGCTGCCCAACGAACTGCGCCACCCCAAGCTGCACCCCAGACCACGGACGCGGGGTGTACGGCGCAACCAGAATCAGCCCCTCGAGCCACGCTGGGCGCTCAGCCGCAATTTTTAGCGCGAATAATGCTCCAATGCCCTGACCGAGCAGCACAATTTTACGCCCACGCCGCGTTTTTTCTATTCGTTCTCGAGCATCGGCTTCGTAATCGGCAAGGTTGGCATTGCTGGCTGGCTGCCCCCCAAGCATATTGCGGTACGCCACCGCATGACGCTCAAAACCACGCAGTTCCTGCATCCACGGCACAAAACTCCACGCCCCTGTGCCAAGGTCTGGCAGCATGATTAGCACTCGAGACGCACCAGAGGCGCTAAAAACACCATTTTGGAGCTTATACGAAGTAATTGGCGCAAAAACCGTACTGTCACGGTATGTTCTAGCCACTCGGCGGGTGTTGATATTTGGTTCTTGGACTGGCGGCTGCAACGACAAAATCTGCACAAAGCCCCAAGCCAAACCCGCAGCTATCGCAAAGAAAATTCCAAAGACAATCAGTTTCCACCAGCGTTTCACAAAGCAATTTTACGTTTTTGGTGTGGGTGTGATGCCCCGACAACATGGGTGTGTGATGCCCCGACAACATGGGTGTGTGATGCCCCGACAGCGTGGGTGTGTGATGCCCCGACAACATGGATGATTAAACAGAATTGACTTAAAAAATCAACCAATCAATTGCAAATCTATAATCAGCATCCGAAAAGCCCGTACATGCGCTCGAGCAGCAGCTTCTGCTTGAACGGGTAATTGTGCCTCAATTGCATCATAAATCTGATGATGACCTTCTCGAGATTGCTGACATTGTGTGTACTCTTGCGCTAGTAATCTCACTTGAGTCACCCGATCAGCCAACCCCGCTAAGGTCTGCACCAAGACATCGTTTTGACTGGCTTTGGCAATGGCGGCATGAAAAGCCAAATCAGCTTGAATTTGTTCCACATACGCACCCATATGAGCTGCTTCCATGCGAAACAAAGCACTACGGATATTCTGCAAATCACTTTTGGTGCGATGACAGGCTGCAAGTAGTGCCGCTAAACCATCGAGGCATTCTCGTACAGTATAAATAGCATCTATTTCTGAGGCATCTAATGAACTAACTCGAGCGCCCTTAAATGCTTCAATATGGACTAAACCTTCTTTTGCCAATTGTTGTACAGCTTCACGTACTGGCGTGCGACTCACACCAAGTTGTTTTGATAGTGGAATTTCACTTAGTTTTGTGCCTTTGCGAAGCTCACCACGCAAAATCTGAGTTTTTAATAGTGAGTGGACATGCTCACGAATTGAAAGTTCAGTGTCATCAATGACTTGATTCAAGTTTACCCCCTATGGGCAAGTTACCTTGGCGCTCGAGAAATACTTTATTGCCAAGCGGTCAATACTGCCATCTTTGACCATTGATTGTACAGTTGCACTTAAACGCTCAAGTAGTGCAGTATTGCCTTTTTTTACTGCCATTGCAATACGGTCTTCGGCTAAAAGTGGGGATAAATTTACCTTTGGTGTTGGATATTGCTTTGCCAGTGCCAACACTGCTAAACGGTCTGTGATGTAAGCAGCCACTTTTTTGCTGAGCAGTGCCTTAAAAGCCAATTCTGCGGTAGCAAAAGGCAGCACTTTCTTGATACCTACTATACTTCGAGCGTACTGTGCAAAGGTGGTACTTTGTACCACAGATACAGTTTTCCCAGTTAAACCACTTGGATCAAGAGCTTGTCCCGATAAAGCAACAATTACTGTGCCAGTACAATAGTGCGGCGCAAC
>JAYWHB010000473.1:0-3120 GCA_043777915.1 Deinococcales bacterium | reverse complement strand
GTATTTTAATGCGACTATGGCGAAGGCTTTTAAGTGGAAATTTCGGGGTTTCAAGCGTGATGTTTGAATTACTCTTTAAGCGTTATTGGTACTAGGTAAAATCCCTGCAACCCCTCGTCTCGAGTTATCTGGAACTTGGAATGCCATGGTCACACACCGCGTTGGAATTGGGAGCAGCACCGAAATAGATACTGAATTATTAAATTGGCTCAAAGCCGCCTACAAACTTGTAAAATAGGAAAGCGAGTGAGCAACTTACCAAAAATTGGCGCACCCGCCAGCCGCGCCCTTGCCAATGCTGGTATTGACAGTCTCGAGCAATTAAGTCAACACACTGAACAGGGAATTAAAGCCTTGCATGGGATTGGCAAAAATGCACTCGAGAAATTACGGGCTGCACTGATTCAAATTGGATTAAACTTTAAGCCATGAAAACTTTTGAAACCATTTTATTAGAAGCAGGAAAAACGGCGACAGGTATCGAAGTACCAGCCGAGATTGTCAGCAGTTTAAGCCCCAGCAAAAAACCAGCCGTAAAAATTAGCATCAATGGTTACGAGTACCGCAGTACCATCGCGGTGATGGGCGGCAAATTCATGATTCCCGTCAGTGCCGAACACCGCATCGGTGCAAATATCAAAGGCGGCGACAGCCTGACGGTTGGTCTCGAGCTAGATACCGAACCGCGAATTCTCGAGATTCCAGCAGATTTAGCGGCGGCTTTTGAGCAGAACGAAGTAGCCAAAGCCAAATTTGAGCAGCTATCATATAGCCAAAAACGTATTCATACTTTGTCGGTAGAAGGGACTAAAAACCCAGAGACTCGAGCTAAACGTGTTCTAAAAGCAATTGAGGCACTTGTTGCAAAATAATTTTCCATTCACCTCAAACCGTGTTAAACTGCTCGAGTGATGTCATTCTTCTGGACTGTTCGCACCACCCGAACCCCTTGCGGGGTCTGATTCCTTGGTGGGTGCGGTTTCTCGAGAAGCGTGGTTTGTCATGTCTCGAGCTTAGAACACAAATTCTTTTCGAGGTGATTTATGCAGGTATTTCTTCCAGATGGTAAGGCGCTTGAGTTACAAATGGGTGCAACTGCCTTAGACGCGGCGCTTTTAATTGGTCCTAAACTCGCGGAGCAAGCTATTGGCGCTAAAGCCAACGGTAAACTCTGGGATTTACTAACCCCACTGCCAGACGGCGCAAAAATCGAGATTCTAACTACCCGTAAACCTGCCGAAGCCATAGATTTAATGCGCCACACTTTGGCACATGTCATGGCACAAGGCATTCTCGAGGTGTATGCCACCAAGGGTTTTGCTCGAGACACGATTAAAATGGGCATTGGTCCAGTCATCGAAAATGGTTTTTATTATGATTTCGATTTGCCTGAACCATTAAAATTTGAAGAACTCGAAATTCTCGAGTCTAAAATGCGTGAGATTATTGCGCGGGATTTGAAACTTAGCCGCTTTGAAGTGACCCGCGAACAAGCCCTAGCCGAGTTTTCTGGGCGGGACAGGTACAAAACCGAGTTAATCGAAGGGCTGCCAGATTCTGAACCAATGACCTTTTATCGTCAGGGCGCAGAGTCAGACTTCACCGATTTGTGTAGGGGACCGCATATTCCGCGCACCGGCTTAATCCCACCACACTTTAAGCTGACTGCAACCTCGGGCGCATATTGGCGTGGTTCGGAAAAAAATCCGATGCTGCAACGTATTTATGGGGTGGCTTTTGCAACAGCTGCTGAACTCGAGAAACACTTGTGGCAACAAGAAGAAGCCAAAAAACGTGACCACCGTAAACTCGGTAAGGAAATGGATTTATTTGCTTTTTCCGATGAGGTCGGGCAGGGTTTACCCTTATGGCTTCCCAAAGGCGCTTTTATTCGTAAAAAACTCGAAGATTACATGTACGAAAAAGAACAAGAACATGGCTATGATTATGTGATTAGTCCGCACATCACCAAAGAAGCCTTGTACCATAAATCTGGGCATCTGCCGTATTACGCCGATGGAATGTACGCCCCAATTGTAATTGACGACGAAAATTATTACTTAAAACCGATGAACTGCCCACATCACCACATGATTTTTGCGGCTCGCCCGAAATCGTACCGTGACCTACCCGCTCGTTATGCCGAATTCGGTACAGTTTACCGCTTTGAACTTTCGGGGGCTTTAACGGGCTTGGCTCGAGTGCGTGGTTTTACCCAAAACGATGCCCATATTTACTGCGCTAAATCTCAGGTCAAAGAAGAATTTATTAAAGTCATCAAGCTCTTTGAAGAGGTCTATAGGGACTTTGGAATCTCAGACTACTGGTTTAGGTTGTCCCTGCCAGACTTTGAAAATAACCCCGAGAAATTTGGTGAACCGGGACCAAACTGGGATGAATCCATTGCGGCGATTCGAGCGGCACTCGAGGAGACTGGCGCGAGTTACGTCGAGGGCATTGGCGAAGCCACATTTTACGGACCTAAACTCGATGTACAACTGCGAACTGTGGTTGGTAAAGAAGAAAGCATTGCCACCAATCAATTAGATTTTATTGTGCCAAGCCGTTTTGACCTTGAATTTACCAACGCCAACGGCGAAAAAGAAACACCAGTTGTGATTCACCGCGCCATTATGGGCAGTTTTGACCGCTTCTTTGCGTTTTATCTTGAACACACCGCAGGGAATTTCCCTGTGTGGCTTGCCCCAGAACAAGCGCGAATCATCACCATTTCAGACCGTCATCTCGAGTACGCCAAAACCTTAGAAGCGCAAATGAAAAAAGCCAAATTGCGGGTTTCGGTGGATTCAAGCGGCGAGCGAATGCAAGCCAAAATCCGCGATGCCGAAATTGCCAAAGTGCCATTTATTTTGGTGGTTGGCGACAAGGAAATTCTCGAGAATGCGGTTTCGGTGCGCGAACACGGCAAGGGCGACAGGGGCAAGGTCAGCACGGAAGCCTTGATGACCGAAATGCTTGAACGGGTTGAACAAAGAATTTAGGTTTTTACCACTCGAGTCGTGAAATTTTACGGCTCGAGTGGTTTCTCGAGTATACTGTCCTATGATTCGTGAAATGCCAGTCAAAACCGAATTGTCCTTTGAAGATTATGTGCGTTTT
>JAYWHB010000472.1:0-3136 GCA_043777915.1 Deinococcales bacterium | reverse complement strand
AACCAAACGCGGCTTTAATTGCTCGAGGGTCAATAAAGCATTTTCTGGCTGGCAGACTGTTAAAGTACAACGCTCGAGTGCCACAGCCCGGGAAAATTCTCCAAAGGGCGGCAGTACCGAAACCACATGTTGATTGGGTTCTAACCAGACTCGAGCAATCCGTTGCAGAATTTCGGAAGCACCAACGCCAAGAATTACACTGTCTGGCTGCAACCATGAAACCCTGCCAAAGCTGCTTTTAGGTTGCTGTAATTCGGGTCTGGATAAGCCTCAAGGTTGGCGGCTTGGGCTACGAATAGCAAAACAGGGTTTGCTCCAAATGGATTGGTATTGACACTAAAATCCACGCCATCAAAGCCAGTCTGGTTTGCGCCACCGTGTTTGGCGGGAGCGAACAATGGGTATTTCAAAATAGTACCTCGAGCAGTACACAACACCCTAAAAAAACCAGTAGGGCTTGTTTTGCCAATGCCTTTGCCCTTGAAATATCGGTCAGCCTTGGCGCTCGAGCCTCAGTGTTTAAGGCATACAAATTGCGTTTTTCAAGCCGAATTGCCAATGCACCCGCACCCGCCGCCATTGGAATTCCAGCGTTTGGGCTACTGGTTTGCAGCCCGTCACGCAGCATGATGCGCCATGCCACAAGGTTCAGAGCCGCTAAACATCCCCCAGTCACTCGGGCTGGAATTAGATTGAGTAAATCATCGGCTCGAGCCGCTACTCTGCCCGAATACAGAAATGCTGGCGTGCGGTAGCCCCACATCGCATCGGCGGTATTGGCAAATCGGTACAAGGCTGCCAGTGGTAAACCACCGATTAAAAAACAAAGTATTGGAGCAATCAAAGCATCAGACAGATTCTCGAATAAACTCTCGATGCTCGCGCCAATCACTTCGTCCTCGCGCAATTGGCTTGTGTCCCGACTGACCAAATGCCATGCCAGCATTTTACGAGCATTTTCCAGTAAGCCCAGTTCAAGTGGGTGCTGAACGGCTTGCACGGCTGCAAATAAAGACTTGAGACTGAGCATTGGTTTAAGCAGTAAAACCGTGCCAAATACCTCGAGCCAAGCTGGGAGTAAACGCAGTACATTTGAAGCCATAAAAGCAAGACCAAAGACACTTATCGCCCCGAGTAACCACCATCCGCCGCCCTCGAGCAACTGGGTCTTAGGACTGCTTGCCATCCAGCGCGAACGAGCAAATTTTAGATAATCACCCATCCAGACCACCGCATGAAAACGCACTGGCGGTTCACCAAAAATCAGGTCAAGTAGTAAGGTCAAAGTAACAATCAGCATTTCAATGTTCGATACCCGCTTGGGCTTCGATACCACGCTGATAAGCGTGTTTAATAAGCTGCATTTCGGTAACAGTGTCGGCGATTTCAAGCAGTTCAGGCAGCGCATTGCGTCCAGTGATCACAATGTGCAATCTTGGGTCTCGAGCCAGCAGCACAGCCTCTACATCTAGCCAATCTACCCAGCCGTAACTCAGGGCATAAGTGAATTCGTCCAGCACAATTAAGTCCCACTGCATGGATTCTATTGCTGCCTTAACCTCGAGCCAGCCAGCTTGTGCCATTGCCTCGGATTGGTCTAAATCCTTGGAACGCCAAGTAAACCCGTCCCCCAAACCCTGAAAAGCCAAACCCAACTGTGTTAGCTGCCGATGCTCGCCAAACATGGCATTTTCATGCTTTAAGAACTGAAATAATTTAACCCTTAGTCCACGTCCAGAAGCCCGTAACATCTGCCCAAGTGCGGCTGTACTTTTACCTTTGCCGTTGCCCGTATTGACCATCAAAAGCCCGTGCCGCCGCTCGCCGCTCGGCATTTTAGGGTTGGCTTTTTTCTGCGTCTCGTACTCGAGTTTTTGAGCTTCTAAGGCACTCCGAGCCGCTTTTTTATCTACCATTATAAGCCTCCTTTTCGCATCAGCCACAAGAAAAAAGGTCCTCCCAGCAGGGTCGTGACAATCCCTACAGGTAATTCTTGGGGACGAATCAGGGTTCTTGCCCCTAAATCCGAAAGCAACAATAAACTCGAGCCAGCCAGTGCCGAAGCAATGATTAACGGGCGGTGCGCCGCACCACACAAACGGCGCATGATGTGCGGCGCGACCAAACCGACAAAACCAATGATTCCAGCAAAACTGACGGCGGCGGCTGTCATTAGACTGGCTGCAACAATCACCGCAATTTTGAGCCATAAGACCCGAATGCCAAGGGTTTGTGCCGTGTCTTCACCGAGTTGCAGGGCATCTAAGGGCTTTGCCAAAAGCAGCAGCAGCCCTAACCCCAACAAGGCAATTGGCAACACCACCAACACTTCAGACCAACCCGCCAATGCCAAGTTGCCCAGTGTCCAAGAAAACACAGCCCGTAATCTATCGGCATCAAAAAGTTGAATATAAGTGGTGATGGCGGTAATCATGCTGCCAATCACCACACCTGATAAAATTAAAGCATTTCGGCTACCTCGAGCCGTACCCGATAGTAAAATGGTCAGGCTGACAGCCAGTATTGCCCCAAAAAAAGCAAAGATTGGCACTAGCCCACTGCCCGCCGCCCTTGCCGAAAAAAGCGCAGGTGCAAAAGCTGGGGCAGCACTCGAGGTCAAAAAAATGGCGACTGTCGCCCCAAAAGCTGCGCCACTTGCCACACCCACAAGGTATGGGTCGGCTAAGGGATTTTGAAACACGCCCTGCATGGCAACCCCACTGGCGGCGAGGGCTGCCCCGACCAGAATTGCAAAAACCACCCGAGGTAAACGCAGATTCCAAACGATGGCTTCTAAACCCTCGAGTGACTGTCCGCTTAAGCCTTTTTGAATGGCATTCCATGTTTGGCTTGGGGTTATCTCGAGTGTGCCGTTAGAAACAGCCAATAAGACCGCCAGCAGCAGCAAGCCAAAAGCAGCCATAAAAATCAGGCTCGGGCGGTGATTCATTTAGAACTTGATGTCTGGATGCAAGAAACGCACAAGGACTTTGAGCGCCACAGGTAAACGTGGACCTGGGCGAACAATCGCATCGTTTTCCTCGGAGGTTGCGCGGTAAACCCGATTATTTTTGACCGCCGCGATACTTGCCCAACCCGGACGAAGCAGCAAATCCTCGAGCTTTGCGCCAATAAT
>JAYWHB010000471.1:0-3140 GCA_043777915.1 Deinococcales bacterium | reverse complement strand
TAAAATATCTACTGGCTCGAGGTGTCCGTGTAGCAAATTCATGCTTTGGTTTCCTCAGTCGTTATTTTTGCGGTATCGCTCAAGTTTGTGCTTTTTTGATTAAATTGGCGTTCTGTACCAGTTGCAAGGCGTGTCAGGTTATCGCGGTGCTGCCACAGAATTAAAATAAAAATAAGAATCAACATCACGATTTTCCACCATTCACGCTGCATCGTAATGGCAAACATAATCCCACTAAACGAAGCTAGAATACTAGCGGCACTCGAGTAACGTGTAATGGCGACCGTCGCAATAAACATCGGCAGGATTGCTAAACCCAATAACGGGTCAATCAAGGTGACTGTGCCGTAACTGGTAGCCACACCTTTACCGCCCTTAAACCCCAGAAAAACACTGTAATTATGCCCGATAATCGCAAAGAACCCGACCACCGCCAGTTCCCAACCGGGCATCCCAAGGGCTTGGGCTATCAGCATTGGAAAACCGCCCTTAAAAATATCAGCTAAGGCAGTTACGGCGGCTGCGCCCCAACCGACGGAGCGCAAAACATTGGCTGTGCCAATGTTGCCACTACCAACTTTTTGAATATCCACACGGTAAGTACGGGCGACCAGAACCCCAAAAGGAATAGCACCGAAAAGGTAAGCCACGACTGCAACCCATAAAATGTTGGCATTCACACCTCTATTCTACGCCTAAGCTGTGAATGTGGTGTGGTTAAAATAATTCATCCTCGAGACCTGCGGCATTTTTCCGAGCAGTAAATCACGTTATTCCAATTGTTTTTCCATGCTTTGCGCCATGCAAATGGCTTCTTGCAGACTGGACAGATTTTACTGGGGCGCTCGGAAGGTTTTTTCCCATTCCCGTAGGTTTTTTCAGCCATGCAGCACCTCTTTTTCGACACTGCGCCAAAAAGCACTAAAGCGCTTGACTTGTCCAGTGAAACTGGTCAGGTACTCGGGCGAATAGACAACCACCCGTAAACCCGCTTGCTCGAGGGTATCTAAGGTAGAATTCAGTTCTGGACTGGAAATTTCGGTGGTGTGGATTTCGGTGCAATTGTGCGCTCGAGCAAAAGCAATAATTTCTTCGGCTTGAATGCCAACACAGATTTTAGTGTTGGCTCGAGACGCAAAGGCTTCTAAAACACCTTCAAAAATAAATTGCAGTCTTGGGAAAGCAATTTTTGTATTCTCGAGAAAAGGCTTGTCAAACACAAATATCGCGGGGGCATCTGGGTTTTCTAATAGGGCAGGGTCGGTAGCCGATAAGCTGCCACCATGCAACCAAACCAGTTTCATGCCGACCAGCCAAATTGTCCACCAAAGAGTTGTTGCTCTAAATCTGCATAAGACTTGTTGAACGGACAAACGGCTTTACAGTTTGCACACCACTGGTTACTCGAGAATTTAGCAATGTTTTCTTTGTTCATAAAATACGGTTTGTGTGAAAATGTACTGGCAACCCACTGCCACGATAAGGCATTACTGGCAATATCACCGTCGAGCAGATGTTCCCTGAAGAAATCAAAACCAGCTTTCCAATCAATTTTTCTAAAATGCACCGTATATGCTGCAAACCATAAACGTTCATGATTGTGTAAGTAACCAGTTGAAATTAGCGTTTCTACCCAAGCGTCCACACATGGCAGTACTGTAGAACCCCCTTCTATATCGTCTGGCAGGGTTTGATTCCAACGCACTGCATACTTGGGTTCTTCTAAATTCTCAAAAACGGCTGTCCCTTCCTGCTCGAGAACCAAGTTAAAAAATTCGCGCCAAGTCAGTTGTTTCAAAAACTCTTCGCGCTCGCGCCCGTGAACATGGGTTCTGATATAGGCGGCAACCTCGGTGATACTCAGAACCCCATGACGCAAATACGCCGATAACTTTGAGACTGGCGCATCGGTATGGTTGCGCCGTCCATAATTTTTAGCGTTAAACTGCTCGAGTTGTGCCAAAGCCGCTTTGCGCCCACCGTGCAATTCGGGCGCTCGAGGTGAACCTGTGTACAAACCCATCAGTGCCGTCTCGAGATAAGCCGTTATTTCTTCGCGGCTCGAGAAATCTTGTTTAAGCTCCATACTTTATTATGGCGTTTGCCTCACGCACTGTGCTTGGTGACAGGCTACACTTAGAACAATGAAACGATTTTTTATGGTGGTGTTGCTGGCGCTCCTGCCAATTGCCAAAGCCCAAACCCTCGAGTTTTCGGTGGCATATCCACTTTCGGTACAAGTGGCTTTAACCAATGTGGCAATTTCTGAGGCACTTTCTTTTGGTGTTGCGGTGTCAACAGAACGCTTAAAAGTCTCGAGCAGTGCAGTCTTAGACATCGCCCCAATTGGTTCTGCCCAAGCCAGCCTGAGTCTTGAATGGGCGTATGTTGGGCGTTTTCGGGTTTTGGCTTTGACTCGAGCCACACTGGGTTCGGCAACGCTGGGTTTAAGCGGGGCATTCTGGAATGCTGCTCCAGCCAACTTTGATGCTTTTGAAATTTTTGCACCAGACCCATTGCCAAACTCCACCAGTGGTTCACGCATAGATTTTGGCTTGGGCTTGCGAGTCTCGAGAAGTCTATCGTTGTTTGGGAATTTTCGTTTCGGTTCGGATGCCGCAAGTAATTCGTTGCAACTGCGGTACCGCACTTCAGGCTTGGAGCTTTTTGGCGGGGTTTTTACGGGTTCGCAATTGGGTAACATGGTCTATTTGGTGCAGTCTGGCTTAAGTACCGAATTTGAAGACACTGGGTTACGTCTTTCTTTCGGGGCTGGATTGGGTTTGCTGGATTCAGCGTTTACTTTTGAAACCAATTTTGGGCTTTCTTGGGAAATAGCCGACGAACTTGGACTTGGTTTAACTATCTATTATCAACCTTGGCGTTCGGATGTGCTGCCACTTCGGGGTTCGCTCGAGTTGCGGGTTTCGCCGGGCTTAGGCACGGTCTTTTTGAGTGGTTTTGGTGGTTTCAATACCTTAAATAATTTTAATTGGGGGCTGCGCTTGAGTTACCGAATTGGTCTCGAGGAACTGTTCCCGTCTTAAAATCTCATCTGATTCAAAAGTAGCGTGATACATTTTTTGCCGTGAGCAATCTTTATCATCTTCCAGCCGGTCCAAACCTTCCCGAAGTGATCA
>JAYWHB010000470.1:0-8731 GCA_043777915.1 Deinococcales bacterium | reverse complement strand
CAACAATTAAGCAGTATTCCCTTTGCACATGGACGCATTGTTTGGAAAGCAGATGATCTAAAAGATGAAATAACCACTCAAAGCGCAACGCCACCTCTGCCTGCTGTTGACCTCGAGTTTGTGCTTGGCGAATGCCTAACCAATTTGTACATTGGTGTGAAACGCTTTGCCAGGGGTGAAAAACTCATTGCTGCTCGGTTTGTACAACAGTACGCGGTGGATAGAATTCTTGAATTAAACCAACGAATCGAAACAGCCCAGAATGATTTGGCTGACCCATTTAGTCGAGAGCGACGTGTTGAGCAGCGCTACCCTATTTTGAATCAAGTATTAGGGTTGTTTGTTCAGGGGTACGAGCGCACACCTGAATCTGCCTTGGCAATTTTGGTGTGGCTTGAAACTAAATTTAAGATTAATCAAGGTATTGCCACAGCAATCCGAAAGGTCATAGACAATGTTTGAACCAATCAAAACCACTCGTTTAACTTTACGGGCTTTTGAACCCGCCGACGCAGCCAGTTTTGCCGCCTACCGTAATCATCCCGATGTGGCACGATTACAAACATGGGAAGGCTACACACTCGAGGCAGCCCAAACCCTGATTGCCCAAATGCAGTATCTCGAGCAGCCGACCCAAGACCATTGGTACCAAATTGCCGTGACCTTCAAAAACCAGTTAATCGGAGATTTGGCTTTTAAGCTCGAAGACCGCCAAGCTGAAATCGGTTTTAGCTTTGACCCAGCTTTTCAAGGACAAGGTTACGCCACCGAAGCCGCTACTGCTCTGCTTGAGTTTGCCTTTATAACCTTAAAACTGCACCGAGTCCATGCAACCACCGACCCACGCAACACCAGTTCAATGCGTTTACTCGAGAAATTAGGATTTAGAAAAGAAGGTCATCTACTCGAGAATTTTTGGTTTAAGGGGGCTTGGGTGGATGATGTTTTGTACGGCTTATTGGCAAGGGAATTTACTCTAAACCAAATTCCTTAAAAATCGCTCGAAAGCCTTCAATGGGCAATGCGCCAGCAAATTTATAACCATTGATGATAAACGATGGTGTCCCCTCGAGTTCAAGTTGTATTCCCATATCATAATCGGCTTGAATTGCGGCATCGTGCTTGGTGCTTTGGATACAGCTTTTGAGGGCGGCTTGGTCTAGGTCTAAGCCGCGACTGCGCCCCAGTAAATCGGCTTGGATTTTTTCAGGATAGATTTTTGACCAATCGCGCTGTGAATCAAAAAGCATTTTTTTCATGGCTTCAAACTGCCCTTGGTCTTCGGCACAAGCGCCAAAACGGGCTGATATACGGGCGTGTTGGTGCTGCGGCAGGGGCATATCGCGCCAAAAAAGTTGAAGTTTGCCTGTCTCTACAAATTCGCTTTGGATAAACGTCTCGGCGGTCTGAAAATACGCACCGCACAAGGAACATTGGAAGTCGGCAAATTCGGTCATGGTCACTTTAGCGCTCGTTTTGCCACTCGAGAATCGAGCGCCAGCCACGACATCTGTTTGTATTTTAACCAGCAGCACTTCGCGGTTGACAACTCCAGCCGTGGTTGGTTGACCAAAACGGATGGTTTTGACCAAGGCTTCATCTGGTTTTTTCTGGTTTGGGCTTGCGACCAAAATGGCTGCCAGAGCAATCAGTGCCAGTACGCTCATACCAACCAAGAATGTGTTGCGTTGTTGTGCCTTCATGGATTTATCGTAACATCTATCTATGTCTACCGATTTACACCGAGAAGCCGCCCAGAAACAAATCCGTGCCGCAATTTTGACCATTTCTGATACCCGCAGCCTCGAGACCGACTCGAGTGGGCAGTTCTTGGAAGATGCTCTACTCGAGGCTGGGCATTTGGTCGTGGCTCGAGGGCTGGTCAAAGACGACCCCGAGGCGATTCAAGCCCAACTGGGGACTTGGTTAAAGGCTAAAGAAACCCAGATTATTTTGACCACGGGTGGCACTGGAATCACCAAGCGCGATAACACCATTCCGATTATTGAAGGTTTACTCGAGAAACCCCTTCCGGGCTTTGGTGAATTATTTAGGATGCTCTCGTATCAAGAAGTTGGGGCAGCCGCAATGTTATCTAGGGCGACCGGTGGACTGGCACGCGGCGGTCACTGCCTGATTTTTGCTATGCCGGGGTCGTTAAACGCAGTGCAGACCGCTTGGAAAGGCATTTTTGCTAAGGAATTAGCGCACCTTGTTTTTGAAGTGGTACGCTAAACCCATGAAAATTCTAGTGACTGGCGCTGGTGGGTACATTGGTTCGGTAGCAAGCGAGTTACTGCTCAGAGCTGGCTTTGATTTGGTCTGCTTGGAAAATTTTGTGCGCGGCTACCGCGCTCCACTCGAGTTGCTGCAAAATCGGTATGGTGAAAAGCGCTTAATGCTCGAGCAGGCTGACCTTGCGACCTCAGACTTAAACGCCATTTTTGCCCGTCATCAAATTGTAGCAGTGATGCACTTTGCAGCACTTTTGAATGTCGGCGAGAGTATGCACCAACCTGTTGAGTATTTTAGCAACAACATCGTTGGTACACAACGCCTCATCGAAGCCATGCACCACGCCAAGGTGCGCCAATTGGTCTTCTCGAGCAGTTGCACTGTTTATGGCAATGCTCAGTATTTGCCGCTTGACGAAGCGCATCCAGTCGTTCAACCCGAAAGTGTCTACGGCGCAAGTAAAAAAATCTGTGAAGATATGCTGGCGTGGTACAGTAAACTTGGTATTCTCGAGTATGTGGCATTGCGCTACTTTAATGTTTGTGGCGCAACCGACGATGGAACAATTGGCGATTCTAAACGCCCAAGTTTTCATTTGATGCAAAATGCCGTTCTGGGCGCGATGGGTTTACGAGAATTTACTTTTAATTATGCAACCGTAGACACACCAGACGGCAGCCCAATAAGGGATTATGTGAATGTGGTGGATTTAGGCGAAGCCCACGTTGCAGCGCTTCAATTTTTACAGCGCGAAAAACGCACTGAGATTTTTAACCTCGGCACTGGCACGGGCAATAGCGTCCTCGAGATTGTCAATATGGTCAAACAAGTGACTGGTAAGGACTTTCCTGTTGCACCAGACCCAAACCGTCGGACAGGCGAAGCTGACCGCATGGTGGCAGATTATCGCAAAGCCGAAAAACTACTGGGCTGGACACCTAAGCGTAGCCTCGAGCAGAGCGTACAGAGTTTAATTACGTGGTACTCGAGCCACCCCACAGGTTGGGAGCAGTAGCAATAGGGGCGGGGCTTGCCTCGCCCTACCAGCAGACCATAAACGGTACTAGAAAAGAAGCAAACTCCTACGAACTTCCCCAGCCTTGCTTCTTGCTCGTATAATAGCACCTAGCGGGCTACTCGCGCTTCGCTAGGCAGCCCCTTCCAAGAAGGGGCTTAGGTCAAGGACACGATGAAGCAATATCATGATTTTTTACGGCATATTCTCGAGAACGGGACAGACAAAGCTGACCGCACTGGCACTGGTACAAAAAGTGTTTTTGGGTATCAAATGCGGTTTGACTTAGCGCAGGGTTTTCCACTTGTAACCACCAAAAAAGTTCATTGGAAAAGTATTGTCGGGGAACTTTTGTGGTTTTTAACAGGCGACACCAACAACAACACACTCGAGCAAATGGGCATTAGCATCTGGCGTGAATGGGCAAGGGCGGATGGTTCGCTTGGACCAATTTACGGGCATCAATGGCGCTCGTGGACTGCCAAAAATGGGCAAACAATAGACCAAATAAGCTGGTTGCTCGAGGAAATAAAAAAGAATCCAGACTCGAGGCGCTTAATTATTAGTGCTTGGAATGTAGCTGACCTCCCCGAGATGGCGCTTTTACCTTGCCACACGATGTTTCAGTTTTATGTGGCGAATAATAAATTATCTTGTCAATTGTACCAACGCAGTGCCGATGCCTTTTTGGGTGTGCCGTTTAACATTGCTTCTTATGCGCTCTTGACCCAAATGATTGCCCATGTTTGCAAGCTCGAGCTTGGCGAATTTATTCATACCTTTGGCGATGCCCATATTTATAACAATCACTTTGAACAAGTCCAAACTCAACTGGCTCGAGAAGTTCGCAGCTTACCAAATGTGCGTCTCAACTCGGGTGTGACAGATTTATTTGCCTTCGGACTTGAAGATATTGTTCTCGAGAATTACGACCCACACCCACGGATTAAAGCGGTGGTTGCAGTATGAAGCTCGAGATGATTGCTGCCATAGATTCAAACTATGCGATTGGCTTTGGGAATACCATGCCTTGGCATTTGCCCGATGACCTGAAATACTTTAAGCGCGTAACTTTAGAGAAAACCGTGCTGATGGGCAGAAAAACTTTTTTGAGCATCGGACGAGCCTTACCCAAACGCCGAAATCTGGTGCTGACTCGAGACCCAAGTTTTACAGCCGATGGTATTGAAATCGTACATTCACTCGAAGAAGCACTCAGACTTGAGTCAAATTTAATGGTGATTGGTGGCGGTGAGATTTACACATTGGCACTGCCTTTAGCTTCCACAATACACCTGACTTTCGTCAATACCCAAGTTGAAAATGCTGATGTGTTTTTCCCAAAATACAACCCGCTCGAGTGGCAGGAAGTCTCGAGAATTCATCATGACACAGACGAAAAACACGAATTTAGTTTTGATTGGGTAACACTAACCCGCCAACTTTAACGCGGAATCAGCAATTGCAAACCGTGCAGTACAAGCTCAAACACATCTGTATCCAAATGCCCAACAAATTCAGTCAGAAAGGATTTATCGGCGGTTGTGAGTTGCGTGATATTGACCACCGCGTCTCGAGGTAAACTGCTTTCTTCTTTGGTGATAAACACATTACCTGGCATTTCTGCAAGTTTTAAGTTCGTGGTGATGATCACTACGGTTACGGTTTTAATCGCACTTTGATTGTACTGGTCGCTCGAGACAATCAGCACAGGTCGCCGTCCACCCGGTTCACTGCCAAGCGGTTCTGGCAGACTCGCCCACCAAATTTCGCTTCGTTTCAAGACCAATCCTCGGCTGGGTTAGCGTTAATCACTCGAGCGCTGAGGTTTTGCAAAAAAGCATCTGGGGCAGTATCTATTTCTAGGCAAAGTGCATTGATTTGTTCGGTGATGGTACTTGGTTCATGACGCTCGAGGTATTCTTTTAGGGCTTTGCTGTACAATTCCGAACGACTAAGTTGGTGCTGATGGGCAAATCGTTCGGCAGCCCGAAAAGTTGATTCTGGAACACTAATGGCGGTCTTCATTCAAAAAGTATAACAGATTTATACCAGTAACTCGAGAACTTGGCTATGCAGCCCATCGTTTGTCCCCACGGCATCCGAGCCATGAATGGTTGGCACTCCTGCCCAAGTCGTAAAATGCCCACCAGCTTCCTCGAGAATCGGTTGCATCGGCGCACAATCCCAGACGTTCATGCCAGCATCAAGCATAATATCCGCCCGACCAGTTGCCAGCAGCACATAGCCGTAGCAGTCGCCCCAACCGCGAACCAGTTGAACTCGAGCCGCCAAATTATCGTACTGCTTTCCGCGTTTGCGACAAGATTCCGAACTGGTGGTTAAAAGCGTTGCCTCCTCAAGTTTTTTGGTTAATGACACTCGAGCCACCCGCCCATTCAAAAACGCCCCCATGCCCTTAGCGGCATACAACATTTCGTTCTGGACTGGCAGATATACCGCGCCAACACTGGCGACCCCAGCAATCTCGAGGGCAACCAACGTGCCGTAGAGTGGCACACCACGAATAAAGGACTTAGTGCCATCGAGCGGGTCAATAATCCAGCGCATCTCGGCATCGCCAGACTCCAAGCCACCTTCTTCGCCAATGATGCTGTGACTCGAGTAATCGCGTTTAATCCGCTCCCGAATCACCAATTCCGCTTCTTTGTCAGCAATGGTCACAGGTGTGTCATTGCTTTTGGTTTCTACATCCACACCCGTATTAAAGTACGCCAAAGTGCGTTTCCCACCAAGGTAAGCAGCGTCTATACAGGTCTCGAGATAATCACGGAGCGAAGGCATGAGAGGAGCATAACATTGGAGGTCAAAAGGCGAAAGGCAAAGGGCAAAGGTTTTCCGCTCCCCTCTGCTTTTAAGGCATGGCGTGACGTTTGGCGCTCGAGTATGCGCCTGTCACATAATGCTCGAGTTGCCGTTCGATGTCGGTGAGCAGTCCGCTTGCACCAAAGCGAAAAAGGTGAGATTCACACCACGGCAGCCCAAGTTCATCTCGCATCAAAAACAGATACTCGAGGGAATTCTTGGCAGTGCGAATCCCGCCGGCGGGTTTGTAGCCAACGCGGTAGCCCGTGCGCTCGAGATAGGCTCTGATTTGCCTGACCATTACCAAGGTCACGGGGAGGGTGGCATTGACGCTTTCTTTGCCTGTGCTGGTTTTAATAAAATCCGCCCCAGCCATCATTGCGGTCTGGCTGGCGCGTGCCACATTGGTCAGGCTGCCAAGTTCACCCGTTGCCAGAATCACTTTCAGTCTCGAGTTACCGCAAGCCTCTCGGACTTGGCGCACTTCGTCAAAAAGGGCTTCCCATTTGTTGCCAAGCACCAGCCCTCGAGTAATCACCATATCAATTTCGCTCGCGCCATCGGATACACTCGCCCGCACCTCCTCGAGACGGGTTTTCATTGGGGCAAGCCCAGCAGGAAAAGCGGTACTGACGGCAGCAACTGGCACACCACTGCCCTCGAGGGCTTTGACGGCGGTTTTAACAAACGGATGGTAGACACAAATTGCGCCCGTGGTGATACCCAAAGCACTTGCACCCAACGACTCGAGAATATCTGAGCGCACAGGATTACGGGCTTTGGCGCAGAGGCGCTGGACATTGGTATCGGTGTCATCGCCCGAAAGCGTGGTCAGGTCTATCAGGGTGATGGCTCTGAGCAACCACGCGGCTTGAAATTCTTTTTTGACACTGCGGCGTGTGCCAATCGTGGCAGCGCGGCGCTCGACGGCGCTTTTGTTGACACGGGTTTCCTCGAGCCAAGACAAATCAAACGGCATTCCAGAATTACGCTCGAGCCAAAGGTCGGTGCTTGCAAGGGTCATGGGGATAGTTTACGCTAAAAAGTGGTGCGACGAATCAGCAATTGATTTTTTTGGCAATAACCAAGCAAGAGTTTTTTGTCGGTGGTGAGACTAAAATCCTCGAGTTTGGCTGGGATTGCCGCCAGCCAACGCGGTTTATTGTTTGGTGTGTGGAGCATTACTTTTTGTTCATCCAAAAAAATAACTTCCCCTGTTGGATAGGTCTTGGCATAAAAATCCCCTGACTCGAGTGAGTCAAGACCCTGAGAATCCACACGCACACCTCGCTCGTTAAACCAATCTACATACCAAGTGAGCTTATCGCCTTGTGGTGAATTATCCGTGCCAGAAACAAAAACCACACCGCCTTTTGGCATAATTTGCAAAGAGCGATAATAACCAATGTCATTTGGATAAGCGTCAATATCCACACCATCTTGACTAAAACTTGGCTCGAGAAAACCCGCCTTATTAAATTTAGCCACAAATAAATGTAGACCTCTAAATTGAATTCCGCCTGTCAGGGCAAAATTCCCAGCTGCATCCATCGCCAAACTGTAGGCGGTCACGGCTGGCGTTCCAGAACCAAAGGCACTCAGAAGCTCGAGAATTTTTGGACTGATAACGCTAAATTCGGCGTAGCCTTGGGTTGCAAAACTGGTATCAAGGTCTAATTCACCTCGATTTGAAAGGGTGTAGCGCACAAAAACAACCCTTTGATTGGCTTCGTCCCCAAATGCCAACAATAAACGCTGACCAGACCAAACCCAAGCCGCCGCCGCAACACCATCGAGCCTCGGCAAATCCAAATTGACCCGAAATTTTACTTTTCCAGCCGCCGAGACCAATACCAAACGCAATGGAATAAAGTCTCTGTCAAAATCTTGGTAGTCGGATACACCAACCAGCAGGACATCCGAATTATTTTGTTGAACCGTTTGGGTGTACCGCACATCCCAATCGGGCAAGCGCAGCACCGCCTGATTCGCAAAACTGGTATCCCATTTGCCTGCTCGAGTCAGTTTTAAGAGCGTCAGCGTTTTTTGAGATTGCTTGACCAACAATACACTTCGGTCTGGGAAATCTAGCATGGTCACCAAGCCACAAAGCCCAGCTTGGGTCGTGCCTTGATTGCCAAAACTCGAGTCGGGTTTGCCAATCCGAGACTGCGAAAAAGCCGTCACCGAAAAAACCAGCAAAGCCAATATCAGCAACACTCGAGTCATGGCAGCAGCATAACGCAAAAAGGCAAAAGTCGTGTTTACTTTAGAGCCTCCGAAAGAATGCCTTTTCATCATTAGTAACAGGACAGACACAGGGGTCTGTCCCTACGGTCATGGCATAAAAATACGTGAGGTAGGGGCGACGGAGCTTCAAGCGACGGGGGTTGCCCTGTTTTTTCATTCACGCGTTTGACGAAAATTTCTAACAATTTCAGAACTTTCGGAGGCTCTATGTTTACTTTCACCTTTTTGCCTTTTTTAATTCAGCAATTCAAAAATCCCAGCCGAACCCTGCCCACCACCCACGCACATGGTCACCATACCGTAACGCCCACCACGGCGGCGAAGCTCGTTAATTAAAGTTGTGGTCAGTTTCGCACCTGTACAACCAAGCGGATGCCCCAGCGCAATTGCCCCACCATTGACATT
>JAYWHB010000469.1:0-3151 GCA_043777915.1 Deinococcales bacterium | reverse complement strand
GAGAATTGGTTTTGTTGTATTGGAGCATTGGAAAACGAATTCTCGAGCAGCAAGCCCTTCAAGGTTGGGGCGCAAAAGTCATTCAGCAATTGTCTGGGGATTTGCGTCTCGAGTTCCCAGATATGCAGGGTTTATCGCGTACAAATTTGCTCTATACGCGGGCATTTGCCGAAGCGTATCCAAATTTAGAATTTGTCCAACAGGTTGTTGGACAATTACCGTGGGGTCATAATGTGCGTTTGCTGGACAAGGTAAAAGACAGTCAAACTCGGGAGTGGTACATTCAGGCTTGTATTCAGAATGGCTGGTCAAGACCGATTCTTGAACTTCAAATCGAAACCAAATTACATGAACGCCAAGGACAAGCCCTGCATAATTTTGAGCGAACCTTACCTGCACCTCATGCAGAGTTGGCAGCCCAAATGCTCAAAGACCCGTACAATTTTGATTTTCTTGGTCTTGGTCAAGAAGCCCATGAACGCGACCTCGAGAACGCCTTGATTGCTCACATTAAATCTTTCCTCCTCGAGCTTGGCGCGGGGTTTATTGGCAACCAATATCATCTCGAGGTCAACAGCAAGGATTACTATTTGGATTTGCTTTTTTATCATTACCGCCTGCATTGCTTTGTGGTCATAGACTTAAAAGTGACTGAGTTTAAGCCTGAGTACGCTGGCAAGATGAACTTTTACTTATCTGCTGTAGATGACTTACTTCGCAGTGCAGGAGATACACCGACCATTGGTATGGTGCTTTGCAAAAACAAAGATAAAACCGATGTTGAGTACGCTTTGCGCGGGATGTCCCAGCCGCTTGGTGTCTCGAGCTTTGAATTAACTGCCATGTTACCCAAAGAACTCGAGGGGGTATTACCAACTGTGGCACAACTCGAGGCATTGCTAGAGGAGAATTTATAAATACAGAAAATAATAAAAAAATCTCGTAAAGGCGCAGGGAAAAGAATATTCGCATCTAAAATAACTGTTAGGCGAGGCACTTAATACCCATAACCAAGATCTTGGGCTTCTTTGGAAAGTTCTGCCATAATTTCAAGACTTTTCTTACGTTGAGTTTCTTTGTACTGTACTGCATCCTCGAGCAGCACGCGCCGATGCGTTCCAACCATACGAAATGGTAATTTGCCTTCGTTGAGTAACTGCACCACATACGGACGCGAGACATTGAGTAAATCGGCTGTTTCAGCCGTTGTCAGATCAGTATCTTTGGGTAGAACACTGCCTTGCTGTCCATTGGCAACTTGGGTCATGACCTCGAGCATAATTTGTACTACGTTCTTAGGCATGGTGATGCGTTCCGAACCTATTTGTACTTGTGTGCTACGTCCTGCAAGTTGAGCGAGTATTTGACTGAGTTCTCGAGCCGCTTTGATGTCGTTGGGTTTTAAGGTTTGAATGTTCATATCCGTAGCCTAGCAATTAAGTGTAATAAACGCAACAAGTAAAATAGGTTTTAAAAGCTAAGTGCTTTGGCTCGAGAGCAAACGCTAAATTCTCGAGCCAAGCCTAGAAATTGATTTATGGCAGCATTGCCTCTTCGAGTACCTGCACAGGCGTTTTGCGGTAGTCATCAGCTTGTGGAAACGCGGTATTCTACAGTATGCAGTTGCTTACGCCATTACCTTTGATTGAGGAAATTGAAACTCGAGTGGTACTTCGTAAACTCAGCAAAGCCCATCAAGCCTTAGCCGAATTAAAAGGTGTAGTTGCCACCATTCCCAATCAAGAAATTCTGATCAACACCCTTGCTTTACAAGAAGCCAAAGAGAGTTCTGCGATTGAGAACATCATCACTACCCATGATGATTTGTTCAAAAGTGATTCTGGAACGCAGCAATTTACTACCGTAGCCGCCAAAGAAGTCCATCGGTATGCTGATGCCCTAAATTATGGTTTTGAACAGGTCAAAACCACGGGTTTAATAACCACTAATCATATTCTTGAAATTCAAGCCTTGATTGAGGGCAACACCGCAGGTTACAGACGTTTACCCGGAACAGTTCTCAAAAACGACTTGACTGGCGAAACGGTCTATACACCACCGCAACACCCAGATGAAATACTGGCTTTAATGAGTAATCTCGAGCAGTTCATCAATAACGATTTGCTGTGTGACTGGGATGACTTGACCAAAATGGCAGTGATTCATCATCAGTTTGAAAGCATTCACCCTTTTTATGATGGTAACGGGCGAACAGGTCGGATTATCAACATTTTGTATTTGGTCAAGCAAGGTTTGCTGCAAATTCCAGTGTTGTACCTCAGTCGTTTTATCAATCAGAATCGCAACGAGTATTACCGTTTGTTACAAATCACGCGAGTTGAAAATAACTGGGAGGCTTGGTTACTGTTTATGCTCGAGGGCATCGAACAAACCTCAAAACGCACCGTAAAATTGATACAAGAAATTACAAGTTTGATGCAAGCAACTAAGCAAAAACTGCGAACTGAAGTACCAAAAATCTACAGCTTGGATTTACTGAACAATTTGTTTCGGCATCCGTACACCAAAATCGAATTTGTGATGGCAGAACTTGGGGTCAGTCGAAAAACAGCCATGCGTTATCTCGAGGCGCTCATTGAGATCAATGTGTTAAGTAAGCACAAACTTTGGAAAGAAAATTTCTATATCAACGATGCTTTGTTCGCTTTATTGCAGCAAAAATCAGAAGATTTATAGTCATGAGTCATATTTGAAGGTTTTTGACCCACGATAAGGCTATCATGCGTCAAAAATAGTGGTTTTGGGAATATGATTCGAGCTTGGAATGTTACCTAAAGAACTCGAAAGGGTGCTGCAAACTGTGGCACAACTCGAGGCATTACTCGAAGAAAATTCGTGAAAACGCAACCAGTTTTCCAAGCAAACAAGAGTTAATATCCATCCAATTTTCTCGAGAGCAGCGACACAACTGTTTGCCAAAAAATCGTTAAAGGTTCGACTTATACGCAGTGATTAAATTCGGAAAACGACACAACCAGACAGGTAAGTAGGGGTAAATTGGGGTAAATACAGGTAAGTTGCAAAAGTTGAGCGGTCAAAAAAGGCTGCTATAGACATAGATAGGTAAATACAGGTAAATAGCGGTAAGGGCTGTTTTTGCCTGGGGGTCAAGTGGTCGTGAGTTCAAATC
>JAYWHB010000468.1:0-3157 GCA_043777915.1 Deinococcales bacterium | reverse complement strand
ATGAAATTTCTAAAGTATGGCGCTCTCAACCTGGATTGGATTTTAATTTAGATGATTTAGAACCCAACCAATTTATAGAAAGCCAAAGCAACCAGTTTTTTAGTGCTAAAGAATTGCAACTCTTTACGCTTCAAGCCAAAAGTTTAAGCCCCAAACAAGCCATGCAGTACGCCTTGGGAACACTCGAGGTGTTTGAAGATAAGCAACTTAGTAAATTAAAGGTATGAATTTCTTAACTGTTTTTTGATACGCCGCATATTGGCTAAATTGTTCACATAACCATTGTTCTTCACGCCGCGACTTAAACTCGAGTAACACCGTTAAACACAGCGCAAGCAGCAAAGCCAGTCCATGCCCTCGTTCAAGTGCTGAACCAAAAGTCAAGAGTATTAAACCCGTGTAAATCGGATGGCGCATCAAAGCAAATGCCCCACTGGTGATCAGTTTTGCATCGGCTTTTGGTTTTGGTAGTGGCGTTAAATTTCTACCCAAAGAAACACCAGCCCAAATTAGTAAAGCCCAACCTAGGAATTTCAGCAGCGTTCCGATTACCCAACCTTGGAAACGCAAGGTTTCCATTTCGGGCAAAAAGAAAATCAAGGAAAGTAACACAAACTGCACCAGCACATAGATTTCCCCTCGAGCATTCATCACTTGTATCTTAGCTGAACCAAATTCCAAATAACACGTACCTTAATCATGTTCCGAACCATATTTAGCAGCCTTAGTTTAGTCGTCATGACAATCATCGCCTACGCAGCCCCAAATACGCAAATCATGAGCTTACCCGCCCAAGCCAATTGGCTGACCAGCGATGGAACTCGGATTTTTGCGCTGCTCGAGAATAATCAAGTCCTGCAAATAGAAAACACGACTCAAACCAGACTTGGTGGTCTTTGGAGCAATACCGCCCCGATTTTATATGCTTATGGGCGTTTGCACGGCATCAGTTTAACCGGCGAATTGCTGGTCTACCAAAATAAGCAGTTAAGCTCGAGCCAAAACGCCAAACTTTCAATCCAAGCAGGAGTTCTCCCCTTGCCGGCTGGGGTTATTGCGGTGACTCAAACAGGCGATCTTGTCCGCTTAGAAGACAACGGTAACATTTGGGAAATTACGGCTCGAGCAAAATTAAACGCCCTGACCGACCAGCACCTTGGTTTTGCCGACTTAGAAGGTGATAATGACCGCGAAATCGTGGCACTGGTCGGAGCAAACACTAGTCGTTATCAGCACGGAATTTTAGGCGATAACATCGAAGCAACGGCGGTTGTGGCACTTGAACGTCATTCACTGGAAGTCTTGTGGCGTTATGACCTACCCGCCCCGTATGTCTTTGAGGACATCACCCTGCGCCCATTCCAAGTCGGTACTCGAGAACAACTGGTCACGGTGCGCTCGAGCCGAATTGGTGGGGCGGCGCTGGCAATGCTCGGCTTAAACGCTGGTAAACTCGAGTTACGGGCGGGGGCGGACATCGGACAAGCCAATCGCTGGTTAAATCCTTTGGTTGGTAAAACCGAGATTTATGCAATACACACACCGCATATTGGTGGAATTTTAGTCAAATACGAGCCTGATAAACTTGGTGGTAGCCAAAAATTTACCGACCTTTCAAACCACAGTATCGGTTCACGTATCCTCGAGCCAAGCCTCCAATTGAGTTCTGGTGAACTGGTTATTCCAAGCCAGAATCATCAACTCATGAAAACAATTGTCTGTAACAATCAATGTGGTATTAACCAGACGTATGACCTTGGGGCAGCTTACTCGAGTAACCTGATATTGCTTGGTCAGCATAAAATTATTGCCAGTGTCAATAAAAAATTGCATTTCTGGTAATTGCCTCACTCGAGAAAAACCGCCACTTCCGTCAGTGATTTTCGGGTCAAATTCGGAACTGGGCAATCGGTGGCTGGATACCCTACTGGAAAAAGGAGCATCGCCTCCTCATTACTTGGACGCTCGAGAATTTGAGCCAGTATTTTCATCGGGTTTGGCGTATGGGTCAAAGTTGCTAAACCCATATTGTGCAAGGCGGCAATCAGAAATCCAGCCGCAATACTGGCAGATTCGGTCACATAATAATGCTTTTCGTTATTTGCACCTGTTTTTTGCTTAAATAAAATCACTATCCAAGGCGCATCAGTAATGTGTTCTTTGATATGGTCTGTGCCGATTGGCTCGAGGGCAGTACGCCATTCTTGCGGCATTCTTTTGGAATAGGTTTCGAGTTCCTCGGCTTCAACAGCCACTCGGATTTGTTCTTTTAGGGCTTGATTGGAAATCGCCACAAAAGTCCAAGGTTGTTTATGTGCGCCACTTGGAGCAGTGCTGGCGGTTTGTATGGCAAGTTCAATCAGTTCTTTTGGTACGGCTTGGCTCGAGTAAAACCGTACTGAACGGCGTTTTTCTAATTTGTCTGCAAAGTCTTTGGCTCGAGTGAGCATTTCTTCTGGCTCGAGTTGTGAAAATTCTAGTTTCCGAAAGTTATTTTGGTTCATCTAAATAGTTTAATTCACTCAGGCTTCACTTTTGTAGCAAGTGGGCTTCATAGCTTCAACGCACAATACCTTCATCGCTCGAGATAAACCGAGTGAAAGGAGTAATAATTATGTGGAATGATGGAATTCGTAATGGTATGCAGATGGTAGACCCCGGTTGGTTTTTCTTGGCTGGTTTTTTTAAGGTATTGTGGTTTGTCTTTTTAATTGCCCTGATTTTTGCCGCGATTCGTTGGTTAAAACA
The DNA here is from genome assembly GCA_043777915.1 of Deinococcales bacterium. Taxonomy (GTDB): domain Bacteria; phylum Deinococcota; class Deinococci; order Deinococcales; family JAAFIG01; genus JAAFIG01. The sequence goes on along the minus strand of JAYWHB010000468.1, from coordinate 409 downwards.
CGGTGGACGCGCTCGAGCTTTTGCCTCGGGTGGACGTGAACAATTCAAGGACATGTGGCGACAAGGCAAGCACGAATGGCGCAACAAATGGCAAGCCCAACATTCGTCGGATGATGCCCTCAGCACGGCTCGAGTCCGCCTTGCCAAGTCCGAAATTACCCCAGAGCAGTTTGAAGACTTAAAAACCCAACTCGAGATTAGTAATGAATCCGACCCAGCCTTAAAAATCGCCCGTCAACGCCTCGCCAGTGGTGAAATCAGTCTCGAGACTTTTGAGATGATTAAAAACGCACTTCGTGCGTGAGGAAAGAGGAAGGAGGAAGGTAAAAGGCTTTCCTCTTTCCTCTTTCCTCCTTTATCATGTCTCCCATGTCTGGCACTATTCTAATTGTTGAAGATGAAACCCGTC
>JAYWHB010000467.1:0-3164 GCA_043777915.1 Deinococcales bacterium | reverse complement strand
TTTGTTTATTCTCGAGGTCAAACAACACCCCGACCTTCATAACGGGTTTCTTAAGGCTATCGGCGTAACGGCTCGAGTCTATTTGATGTAAGGCTTCTTGGGCTGTTCCTGTAATCTTAAATTCAAAAATAATACTGTACTCAAAAGTTGTGGTCAGCGTATCCATTCGCCCTAAACTGGTTTGAACTTGGCTTTGGGTTTGAAAACCAGTGCTAATCAGCATTAAGTGCATTAAACTATGCACATACGATTCGCGCTTAGGAAAAATCTCGTATGGAATTCCCGCTAACACCCTGTTCGCCACTTCAAAAAATTTCACCCAATCCAAAACCAACAGCGCATCTTGTAACTCGAGACTAAAACTGCCAATGTAGCTTTTGCCTTGACTGTACTCGAGTAGTAAACCTTTACTAAACGCCATACGCACTTCTTCGTTGGGGTAGGTCAATTCATACCGTGTTCCAAGAATAGACAATTGCTTTTTTTTAAGGGTTAAGTAGCCAGTTTGAAACATTAGACTCGAGGCTTCAAGGTTTTCGACATTCGTGCTGGAAATCGAAAGTTCATCAATTAAAACTGATTCAAAAGCCAATGGATTAAACTGAGCGTTTCGGATAATTTTAACTAAAAAAGTTGGTGTACCAGTTTCAAACCAGTAGGACTTAAATTCTTTTTGCGCCAAAAAAAGTAAGAAACTAAAAGGGCAGTAGACTTTCTGCGTACCGTCCCATGAATACCCGTTGTACCAGCGCTGCATGGATTCCCAAAGTTCAGGCTCAGAAATACTAAAGTTCTTGGCGATGGCTGTTAAATAAGTTGGGAATGCGACTTTAATTTCAGCTTTGGTATAACCACAAAGGTTCGCAAAACTTGGGTGTAGACTAATATCCTCGAGATTGTTCAGGTCAGAAAACAAACTGAGCTTACCAATTTTAGAAACACCTGTTAAAAACACCAAATGAATGTGGGCATCGAGCGGTTTAAGAACTCCGTACACACTTTTTAGAATGGCTTGGAATTCGCTGCGTTTTTCTGGCTCGAGCAGATAGTCGGTGATTGGTTTGTCATACTCGTCTATTAAAATCACAACTTTTGTGTTTTTTGATAACTCGAGAATCAATTCCCGAAACGCATCTCTGGCATTTAAGCTCTGTAAAGTATAGCCATACTCGAGCGCATTGATTCGCAACCAATCCACGATGCCAGTATCTAGTGGTTTAGAAGTGAAATTGACATTGCTAAAGTCAAGGCGAATCACTGGACGTGGTACAAAATCATGCTTTTCCTCGAGCCAAAGACCCGCAAATAAGTCTTTGCGCCCTGCAAAAATGGCTTTTAAGGTGGATAAAAGTAAGGACTTTCCAAAGCGTCTGGGGCGTGATAAGAAAAATACACCACCTTGCAAAAAAGGCATCATGTACATGGTTTTATCTATGTAAATCATGTTTTCTTCTCTGAGTTTGGTAAAATCTTGAATTCCAGTTGGTAGGCGCATAAAGCCATTGTACTCGAGTAAGTAGGCATGTGCTACTTACACTTCTGGTTCGGGTTAAACTGCTCCTATGAAAAAGTCGCTTTGGGTTGTACTGGTCTTGTTTGCATTCTTTGGCTCGAGGGCAACCGCCCAGAGTTTTTCGATAGAAGCTGGACTGACCAATTTTTTTGGAATGCCCGGAATTGCGGCTGGCGTTTTTTTTCCCACCGAACCGACAGGTATGAGCGGCGGGCGAATCCAAGTCTATTTTGCCTCAGATGCTCTAAACGCCCTTGGCTTTATTGGTGGTACTGGTAAAACAGGTTGGGTTTTTGGAGCGCGTTCTGAGGTGCTAATTGGACAAAGTTTACTGCCACTTCTTGGACTCAACGCCGATTACTTGGGGGCATACGCTAAACTTGGGGTGGCGCTGATGATAGGCAATATCTCGAGTGCTGGCGGTGGATTGCTGAATCTCCCTGTCGGACTTGGCTTAGAGGCTGGGGCTGGAATCCTGCTGCAAATTCCTAAAGTGATTGGTGCATTTTTTGAAATCGAGGCTGGCTTTTTGCTGCCTGCCCAATGGTACGCCACCCTGAACTTTGGATTGCGATTGCGGATTAGTTAAATGCACAACTTGGCACTGATTGGCTTTGGCAACGTCAACAAAGGTTTACTGCAACTGCTCGAGCAGAAAAAAACAGAACTTGAAGCACTCGGCATAAATTTTCAAATCACTGGGGTGTACTCGAGAAGACTAGGCTTTATTGTCAATCCAAATGGCTTAAACCTGTCGGATTTACTGGGGAATCGCGTTGCCCCAGACCCAAGTATTCAAACTGTCCCCGAATTCTTAAGTGCTGCCAAAACCACTACCCTTTTTGAAGCCTCGAGTTTAGAGCCTTTTAGCGGACAACCCGCGATTGACCATATTCGGGCGGCACTGCAAATTGGCGCTCATGCGATTACCGCCAATAAAGGACCCTTGGTTCACGCTGCTGCCGAACTCGAGAATTTAGCCCAAGCCAACCGCGTCAAATTTAGGTATGAGGCTACTTTTATGGGCGGCATCCCGATTTACAGTTTGCTGCGTGAATGCTTACCAGTGGCTAAACTGCTGCGCTTTCGTGGTTTACCGAACAGCACCAGCACGGTGATACTCGAGGCTTGGGAAAATGGTTTAAGTTATGAAGAAGGGGTGCGCCGCGCCCAAGAAATGGGGATTGCCGAAACTGACCCAAGCATGGATGTGGACGGCTGGGACAGCGCCGTAAAAATTGTTGGACTGGCAAACACGGTTATGAACGCTAACCTAAAACTCGAGGATTGCACGGTTGTGGGTATTCGCACCTTAACCCCAGAGCAAGTGCGAGCCGCCAAACTCGAGGGACAGCCGTACCGCTTGGTGGCAAGTCTGCGCTTATTTGGTAAAGCGGTCATGGCGAGGGTTGCGCCAGAACAAGTTAATGGTGTGTTTGCCACAGTGACAGGCAATGACATGTTGGCACGATTTACGTTTGATGTCTTACCCGCCGTTGAACTTATCTCGAGGGATTCGGGTGCAAAAGAAACGGCATACGACATGCTGGCAGATTTTATAAATATTGCTCGGACTTAAGCCCGAGCTAAATTCAATGTCAGAAGTCAGAAGATTTTGGTTTTTTGCCGATAAACTCTACGAATGAGATTC
>JAYWHB010000466.1:0-8809 GCA_043777915.1 Deinococcales bacterium | reverse complement strand
AGGCTCTACTTTTGAATTTGGAGTTGAACTGAGTTTACGTTTACCAGACCCAGACAGCCTTGAATGGATTTGGAGTAATTTGACGCTGCGTTTTGGTTGGGATATTCGGGCTGGAGTGAGTGCTTTTGCCGACCTGACTTATAATCGCAGTTTAGACCGTAACACAGGGATTTTTACGGATAGATTCACAGTGCGTGAATTGGGTCTTGCCTTTGCCTTTGCAATTGGTGGTTCAGAGCGCCCCAATCTATTTTTTGTCGCTAATGTTGCACAAACATTTGAATTTAAGGACAGCCAAGGATTTAATGCCACAACTGCACTACAACCCGCCTTTACTGTTATTTATGACCAGTGTTGTTACAGTTTAATCATTAGCCTTAAACCAATCACCGCCAGTGTGAGCGCCAATTATCTTTTTAGTATTGTGCTGAGTTTGCCGTATGGTAAGCAAAGTCTGCTCGAGTTAGACCGCGACAACCTGCGTTTACCAGTTGTGCCACTGTTACCAAACCCAATTGTATTGCCAAAATAGTCACCTCGAGACGTTTTTCTCGAGGTGACTATGAACAGGTTAAGCTGTAGCGCTGATTTGCAACTTGGCTCGGGTTTTCCGCACCAATTTCTTGGGCAGATTGTTGGCAATGGCTTGTTGCTCGAGCGCCGCTAAGCCACCTTCTAGCGCCACCTCGAGAACTTGGTCTAGGTTCTCGCAGGGATGAAAAGTCATACTCCGCCGTAAGTGGGTTGGAATATCGTCTAGGTCGGCAGTATTGGCTTTGGGCATAATAATGTGTTTAATCCCCGCCCGACGCGCACCCAGCACCTTTTCTTTAAGCCCACCTATTGGCAGCACCCGCCCAGTCAGGGTAATTTCACCAGTCATCGAAACATCATGGCGGGCTGGAACACCAGTTAAAGCACTGATTAAACTAGTGGTCATGGTCACACCAGCGCTGGGTCCTTCTTTGGGAATCCCACCGGCTGGAACGTGAATATGAATTTCACGTTCGTCTATGCGCTCTAAAGGAATGTGAAAACGGGCTGCGTTTTTCTTGGCGTAACTCAGGGCGGCTCGAGCCGATTCTTTCATCACATCACCTAATTGCCCAGTCAAAATTAAGCCTTTGCCCGGCATGACATTGGTTTCGATAAAGAGAATATCGCCACCGACTGGCGTATAAAACATCCCTGTTGCCACACCAACCAAGTTCTCGAGATTTTCGCGCTCGACTTGGTGTTTTTGTCCACCTAAGTATTTTTCGAGGTCAGTATCGCCAATTCGCACCCGTTTAAGGTCGCCGTTTGCCAGTTTACGGGCGGCTTTTCGCAGCAAAGACCCAACTTCACGCTCTAAAGTACGCACCCCAGCTTCGCGGGTGTAATGCTGAATTAAACGCAGCAGCGCCGCATCTGTTACCAAAACTTGATTGTCCTTTAAGCCGTTCTCGAGCGTCTGACGCGGCAAAATATAGCGCTTGGCAATCTCGAGTTTTTCTTGTTCGATATAACTATTAAAATCAATAAATTCCATGCGGTCAAGGAGCGGCGCAGGGATTTGCTCAGGGAAATTTGCCGTGGCAATAAACATCACTTCGGACAGGTCAAACGGCACACCTAAGTAATGGTCGGTAAAAAATTCGTTTTGCGATGGGTCAAGCACCTCGAGCAGTGCCGAACTTGGGTCGCCTTGGTAACTCGAGCCTTGCTTATCAATTTCGTCCAGCAAAAACACTGGATTTTTTGTGCCAGCCGTCTTTAAGCCCTGAATAATTCGCCCCGGCAACGAACCAATGTAGGTGCGCCGATGCCCACGAATATCGGCTTCGTCCCTTGCGCCACCCAAAGCAATTCGCACGTACTTACGCCCAAGCGCCTTTGCAATACTCTTGGCAATACTGGTTTTACCGACACCCGGAGGTCCCACAAAGACCAGAATTGGTCCTTTGTTGACATCTGCCACGGTCATCTCGCCTTTTTCGGCACGGGATTTACGCAAAGACCTGACCGCTAAAAACTCGAGAACGCGGTCTTTGACTTTTTCTAAGCCGTAATGGTCTTCTTCTAAAATCTTCTCGGCTTGTTTTAAGTCGAGCATGTCCTCGGAACGCGTATTCCACGGTAACTCGGTAATCCAAGTCAGGTAGGTTCGGGTCACAGAGGCTTCGGCGCTGTCGGGGTGCATCCGTGCAAGGCGGTTGAGTTCACGATCAATTTCTTTTTTGGTGTCCTCAGATAACCCTAGTTTTTCGATTTTGGCACGGAAGGCTTCGACTTCATCATCGCCCTCTTCTTCGCCACGCAACTCTTTTTGAATCGCTTTCATCTGCTCGCGCAAAAAATACTCACGTTGATTGCGGTCTATTTCTTCTTTGACTTGGACTTGGATGCGGTGCTGGGCTTGGCTTAACTCGAGTTCGGAAACCAGCAACACCAAAACCCGTTTCATACGGTCAAGGACACTCAGTTCCTCGAGCAGCGCTTGACGATCCTCGAGCTTAAAATCTAAGTTAAAGGCAATTTGATCAGCGAGTTGCCCGGGGTTATCGAGCGTCTGAATCAGTTGCAAGGTGTCTTGCTGCAAATTCTTACCTCGAGCCACCTCCGAAAAACGGGTCTCCAATTCGCGTTTCATGGCAATGGTTTGGGCAGTGTCGCCTTCGATGTCTTCTAAAATTTCAACGTCGGCTTCGATGTACGATTCGCCAAAATAATAAGCATGAACTTTAGCCCTAGCCGAAGCCTGAATCATCGTCCCCACCGTACCATCTGGGTTGCGACGCATCCGCAAAATCGTGGTCAGTGTACCAACATCGTACAAATCGTCCTTTTTTGGTTCATCCACATCCTTACTTCGCTGCGAAACAATAAACATGTTCTTATCGCCGTCGGCGGCTGCTTGAATCGCTGCTACGGAAATCGAACGACCAGCATCCACCGACTGGACAATGCTTGGGTAAATTACACTGCCACGCACAGGGCAGACTGGAACACGAATGGTTTTAGAACTGGTAACTGCCTCAATTTTAACTTTTTTAGGTCGCGGCATAAATATCTCCTCCAAGAATAACGTATTATAAAACCTGAGTGCCTTCATATCAATGTAATTGAAATGACTTAACGCAACCTTAAGAAAACCTCAAAGGTATTCTAACCCAAACTAGACAAAACACAGCCTGAAATGATACGGTTCTTAGCGATGAAGCAAGCCCGCACAAACTGGTGGTGGCAACTCGGATAACGGGCTGCTATTTTTTGTTATAGACACGCACCCGAGAAGATTTTTCGGGTGTTTTTGTTTTGGAAACCGTAGGGGCAAGGCATGCCTTGCCCAACACGCAATACGCAAAAGCAGGGCGGACACGGGAGTCCGCCCCTACAAAAAAGGGGAAAGTATGAACATCAATTTGGCGGAATTTCAAAAGATTGTAAACGGCACTCGAGTACCCGTGTACCGTGAAATCCTTGCAGACCTCGAGACTCCCGTTTCGGCATATCTCAAAGTGGCGGCTGGACAGCAAATCAGTTTTCTGCTCGAGAGTGTCGAAGGCGGCGAACGTTGGGCAAGGTACAGTTTTAGTGGCGTTGGGGTTCAGGGCAGTATTAAGGGGTTTGGGCGCACGGTGACTTTAACAGGGAGTTTTGGCAATACCACGCTCGAGACCGACGACCCTCTGCGGGTGCTGTACGAAAAAACTACGGCAACGGCAATTCATGACCCGAACCTCCCAGATTTTTTTGGTGGGGCGGTCGGTTACTCGAGTTATGATTTGGTGCGGGTTTATGAAAAACTGCCTTCGAGTAACCCCGATGAACTCGGCATTCCAGACTTGCACTTTATTGCCCCCGAAGGAATGGTGATTTTTGACCACCTTAAACACCGAATTTTTATTGTGGGTGTTGCCACTGGCGGCGACTTAAGCAGTTATACCACTGCCCTCGAGACCGTCACCGATTTAGAACGCAAACTGCGCGGCGCACTGCCCGGCGTACCCGGAGACCGCCCCAGCCGCAAAAGCGAATTTAGTAGCAACTGGACACAAGAAAACTATGAAGCCGCCGTTGAGAAAGCACTCGAGTACATCCGCGCTGGCGATATTTTTCAGGTGCAGATTTCGCAGCGTTTTAGTGCCGAGCTTCACACCCACCCCTTTGCAGTGTACCGCGCCCTACGCAATGTCAACCCAAGTCCGCACATGGGCTACCTTGAGTTTGGCAACTGCACTTTTGTGGCAGCCAGCCCAGAAAGCCTATGCAAATCTGATGGTAAAACCGTGATTACCCGACCAATCGCTGGGACACGCAAACGCGGCAGTACACCCGAAGAAGACCTTGCACTCGAGCATGAACTTAAAAACGACCCGAAAGAACGGGCTGAACACATTATGTTGGTGGATTTAGGACGCAATGACATTGGACGGATTGCCAAATACGGCACAGTTCGCATTCACGACCTGATGTTTGTCGAGCGCTACAGCCATGTGATGCACTTGGTTAGCGATGTGCGCGGCGAACTTGCGGATGGCAAAACACCCTTAGATGCACTTGCCACCACACTTCCAATGGGAACAGTGACCGGCGCACCAAAAATCCGCAGTATGGAAATCATTGAAGAACTCGAGCAGACACGACGCGGTTGGTATGGTGGGGCGTTTGGATACATCGCCTTTGATGGCAGCATGAACATGGCACTGACGCTACGCACGGCGCTGGTTAAGGACGGCAAAATACACATTCAAGCGGCGGGTGGGGTGGTGGCAGATTCGAGTCCGACCTTTGAATATGAAGAGAGTATTTCCAAGGCTCGAGCCTTGCGGCGGGCTGTGGAACTTGCCGAAGCAGGATTGTAAATTTTAGGCATTGGCAAATCAGGCAGACACAAGCATTGGCAAAACAGCTTTCGCAGGACAGACACGGGCAAAACAGCTTTCGCAGGACAGACACGGGGGTCTGTCCCTACATTTGGGGGACTCATGTATCAAAAACGATTCCAAACAGGGCGAAAAAGTATTCGGCTGGGGAATTTTGATTACTCGAGTCCAGGCGCTTATTTTGTCACGATATGCAACCAGACAAGGGATACCAATTGGTTCGGCACGGTCACTCGAGACGAAATGCAATTAAATGATGTCGGACAAATGATTCTTAAAACTTGGAATGAATTACCCAACCGATTTGACATTGAATTAGACACATTCATCATCATGCCAGACCATGTTCACGGAATTATTATTTTACCGACTACGCAAAACAACAAACCCCACCAAAACCCCGTAGGGGAGGGGCTTGTCCCCTCCCTGCATCAGCCAAATGCCATCAATCCCGTGTTGCAGGGTGACATAACCAATTCCGCGTTGCACAGGGAGACCACAAGGGTCTCCCCTACGGATGAGGGGGTTTCATTGTTCGATGTGGTTGGTGCATTTAAGTCCTTAACCACCCATTTGTACATTCGTGGGGTGCGTGATTTGGGTTGGGAATCGTTTGAGAAACGTTTGTGGGAACGTAGTTTTCATGATTCAGTTATTCGAGATGAAGTTCATCTTAAAAAAACCAGAAAATATATTCTCGAGAATCCCTTGCGTTGGCTCGAGACGCGGGGATTGTTGTGAAACCGCGTGTTTTAACAGGTATCCGCCCGACGGGTGTGTTGCATCTTGGGCATTTTTTTGGGATGCTTGAGCAGACTGCACAGTTGCAACCAGATTTCGATGTTTTTTTGATGGTGGCGGATGTGCAAGCCTTGACCGACCATTTCCATCAACCCGAGTTGGTACGCCGTAGCGTTTTAGCGGTGGCTCGAGAAACCTTAGCAAAGGTCAAACGCGCCATGAATCTTGATTACTTGGAGGTTGCCTGATGTTTCCACCGAGTCACTGGCGAGAAGTTTCCCCAAACCATATACACCGACCTGACCGCGGTTATCCCAATAATTCTTTGTATTTTCGTGGAACGATTGAACGTTTAGAAATCCCAGCAAATGCTTGGTATACACTTTGTTTAACCTGTACTGAGGATGCTCGAAAAAGAGAAATAGAAGCCAGCAAGTTTGGTATGGAAATACAATCGGGACACAATTATGCAGTTCTCGAGAAGACATTGATTACCAGAATAGATTATCAAAATTGGATTCTTGTCGGCTCATGCCCTCGCTGTGGGACAATACATTGGATGCTTTTGAATCAGAAATTGGAGAAATTATGAAAAAAATTCTCGTCATTGATAACTACGATTCATTCACCTATAACCTCGTTCAGTACCTCGGTGAACTCGGCGCTGAACCCATCGTTTGGCGAAATGACCAATTTGCCCTCGATGATGTCGCCATCCTCGCCCCAGATGGAATTCTGATTTCCCCGGGTCCCTGCACCCCGCTCGAGGCTGGCTTGTCTGTGCCAGTTCTCGAGTATTACGGCTCGAGTATCCCAATGCTTGGTGTCTGCCTTGGTCATCAGAGTATTGGACAAGCATTTGGCGCAAAAGTGGTGCGAGCTAAAAACTTAATGCACGGCAAAACCTCGAGTATTGCCCATTCTGGCACGGGTATTTTTGCAGGTCTCGAGCCAAATTTTACCGCAACTCGCTACCACAGCCTTGTGATTGAGGATTTACCAGATTGTTTAGAAGTCAATGCGTGGGTAATTGAGGCGGGTGGGCGCACGATTATGGGTGTTCGGCACAAGGATTATCCAATTCATGGGGTGCAGTTTCACCCCGAGAGTGCTTTGACCCAACATGGACACCAAATGATTAAAAATTTCTTGGAGATGTGCTTATGAAACGAATTCGCTTCTCGAGCGGCGGCAAATGGGAACCTTTAATTGGCTACTCGAGGGCGGTGCGGGTTGGCAATCAAATTTTTGTCTCAGGCTGCACGGCTGCTGACCAAAACGGTGTGGTTTCTGGCGATACTTATGCTCAGACCACCAAAACCCTCGAGACGGTGCGTTTGGCACTCGAGGGTGTCGGCGCAAGTTTAGCCGATGTGGTGCGTACCAGAATGTTTTTAACCAATATCGAAGATTGGCAGGCGGTTGGGCGGGCGCATGGTGAGGTGTTTGGTTCTATTTTGCCAGCCGCCACGATGCTTGAGGTCTCAAAGCTAATTGCCCCTGAAATGCTGGTGGAGATTGAGGTTGATGCGGTTTGTTTGTTAGACTAGCTCATGTCAATTTTTAGTCGTTCGTCTGGGGTGCTGCTTCACCCTTCTTCGTTTCCAGGGCGTTTCGGGATTGGGTCGCTGGGGGCATCGGCTTTCGAGTGGCTAGATTGGCTAGAATTAGCGGGTCAAAAACTCTGGCAAGTTTTGCCGCTTGGTCATACGGGATACGGGGATTCGCCGTACCAGAGTTTTGGGGCGTTTGCAGGGAATCCGTTATTGATTGATTTAGAATTGTTGGTTGCTGACGGATTTTTGTCTTTGGAAGCGCTTCACAATGTGCCAGACTTTGCAGCAGATTCCGTGGATTATGGCTGGATTTATATTTGGAAATGGCAAATTCTGCGCCAAGCCGCCAGCGCTTGGCAAGAAAAAGCCTCGAGTGCCGAACGAACTGCTTTTACCAATTGGCACACCGCCAATGCCTCTTGGCTCGAGGATTACGCCTTGTTTATGGCGTGTAAAAATGCCCATGATGGTAAACCGTGGAACACTTGGAAACCCGAACTTGTACGCCGCGACGAAGAAGCCCTCAACACCGCTCGGCTCGAGTACGCTGCCGACATCACACTATATGCTTTAGCCCAATACTGGTTTTTTAGTCAATGGGCAATGGTACAAAAAGCGGCTCATGCGAAGGGTATTCGGATTGTCGGTGATATTCCAATTTTTGTGGCGCATGATTCTTCGGATGTTTGGGCAAACCAAGGTCTGTTTGCGCTTGAGCCAGATGGCAGCCCAAGTGTGGTGGCGGGCGTGCCACCAGATTATTTTAGTGCTACGGGGCAACTTTGGGGCAATCCACATTACCGCTTTGATGTCATGGCAAAAGATGGTTTTGCTTGGTGGTTGCAGCGTTTTGAAGAAACCTTTAAGAGCGTGGATATTGTGCGGGTCGATCATTTTAGGGGGTTTGAAGCCTACTGGGAGATTCCGGGCAGTGCCGAAACTGCCATTACTGGGCAGTGGGTCAAAGCACCAGGTACAGAATTATTTAATGCCGTCAGAGCTAAATTTGGTGATTTAGCGATTATCGCCGAGGACTTGGGGGTGATTACCCCAGAAGTCGAAGCGCTGCGTGACGGGTTTAACTTGCCGGGCATGAAAATTCTGCAATTTGCGTTTTATGGCGATCAAAACGACCTGTTCTTGCCACACATGTACAGCGAAAATTGCGTGGTTTACACGGGTACGCACGACAACGACACCACTTTGGGCTGGTGGAAATCTGAGCCTGAAACTGTCAAAACCAAAGCCAAAACCTACTTGGGCGTAACAGGCAAAGACATCGTTTGGGATTTAATCAGGGCGGCTTGGAAATCCAAAGCAGTTATGGCGCTTGCACCCTTACAAGATTTACTCGAGTTAGACACCGAAAAACGCATGAATTTACCGGGTAGCTTGGGTGGTACAAACTGGGCTTGGCGCTACTCGAGCGAAGTTTTAAGCCCTGAACTGGCGGCAAAACTCAAGGCATTAACTGTCTCGAGTAAGCGTTAATCACTGGTAAAGTGCCAGAATATCCTCGGCTCGGCTCGAGTGTCGGTAGTAGACGATTCTGCCTTGGCAGTGCGATTCAACCAGTCTGGCTCGAGCAAGACGTTTCAAGTGATGTGTGATATTGCTTGGCGCAACCTGTAAACGCCCTGCCAG
>JAYWHB010000465.1:0-3172 GCA_043777915.1 Deinococcales bacterium | reverse complement strand
TTTTTAGTGCTGAACATTTTAAGGAATGGGCAAGCAAGCACAATACAGACCCTCAAGTGCTTCAATATGGGGCGATGTTTTTTCCGATGCACGTTGGTTTGACCCCACGCTTAGATGTGACGGCGGTGCAGTATCAAGGCATTGATTGCTTTATCGTTCAGGTTCACAACAGTATTTTATCGGAAACTCGGCACAAAAACGGTTTAGATACCGAACCCGCCCATTGGATGGTCAGTGGTTGGGTGGCTGGGTGTATCAGTGGTGAGCTAAATAAACCTCATGAAGCTCGAGCCGTGCCGAACAGTGGCGAAACCTCGTACCGTATTGTCGTGGCTCGAGCCGAAGAGATGGGGCATGTTGATTTATCGGATGCTTTTTGGCTGTCCGATTTAAGTCAGTTTCCAACCATCACGATTGATGCTTAAAGACCAAAACAGGGCTTTTTGGTATTCTATTGACGATTCAATGTAAGCTACAAAGACGATATAGCTAGTTTTAAGGGGGCAAATCATGAGTGTAGGTAAACAAGAAGCATTACAGCAAGCCTTGGCGGGGCTACGGGCGGCGATTCCAGAAATTCGGGGAGTCTTGATTGCCAGTACCGACGGCTTACCAATGGCACAGAATTTGTCGGGCAGCGAAGACCCAAATCGGGTGGCGGCAATGGCAGCCACAGCACTTGGTTTAGGTAAACGCATCTCGGATACTTTAAGTTCTGGGACTTTAACTGAAACCACCGTCAGTGGTACAAATGGTCAGATTTTCTTATATGCGGCTGGCGGTAAAGGTGTCTTGGTGGTGGTGGCGGCGGCGGGTGCAAATGTTGGTTTAATCAACTTGGAAGCCAGAGATGCGGTGCGTACCATTGCTGGTATTCTTTAAGGATAAAAAATAAGCGGCAAGCACTTGCTTGCCGCTTATTTTTTCATTTATCAATTCTAGTCTAATCAAAATTTTACTTAAGTTCATGTTTTAGGCTACATTTAACTTGTCGGAATTGTACATTCTTTGCTTGACCACCGATGTACTATTTATAAAAGAGTGAACCCTCGGGGAGTCTATGGCAATTTTTGGCAATTTAACAGAATTCCCCTTAATCGAAGTCATGGGAATGCTCGAGCGGCGTTGTGGTGTTCTGCGCTTCAACCAAGTTGGGCGTTTCCAAAGCCTCGAGTTTCAACTCAATAATGGGCGCTTACAAGGTCTTGTGGTCAATGGCAAGGTCTTACGAGACGGTTTAGCGGCTAAGGATTTATTGGTTGAAGTTGCCAATCAGCGCCAAGGCACTTTTGAATTTCAACGTGTTCCTGCGGATTCGGGTCTGCTCTTAAATGACCTAGCAATCGAAGTGACCGAAGTCTTGTTGCGCCGTGCGACCTTGGATGACGAGTGGAATAATTATAAAGATAACTTACCCGACCTAGAAACCCGTTTTGTTTTAGCCACCCAAGAATTGATTTGGCTAGACGATGACTTACAACGATTCTGGAATCAAGCCGAACCATTTTTAGAATATGGAATCAACACCAAAGAACTAGCCCAACGCTTAAATCTCGAGTTTCGGTTGGTGCAAGTAAATTTGTATAAACTCCGTGCTACAGGGGTGATTCGACCTGCAAGGCGAGTTCAAGAAGTAGCCGATATTCGGGCTGGAAATTTCCCAAGCCGTGTGGTTGCACCTGTCCTACAGGCTGTAGCTATAGAAGCTCCCAAACAAGTTCAAAGCAAACCATCGCTGGTTTCAAGATTACTTGGAGCGTTGCGTTTAATAGGAAAACCTTCATGAGCCAGTTTCAACCACTTAAAATCGTCATTTCGGGTCCAGTTGGCGCAGGTAAAACCACCTTTGTTCAGTCTTTATCTGAAATTCCAGTGGTCAACACCGATGAGGTTTCGACTGAGGACATCGGTAAAGCCACCACTACGGTAGCACTCGATTTTGGATTACTGACCTTAGACGGCATCCCAATTCATTTATTTGGCACACCGGGACAAGACCGTTTTGATTTTATGTGGGAAGTGCTTTGCGAAGGCGCTCTGGGCTTACTGGTTTTGGTGGCTGGCGATAAACCCCAAGATTTTCCTCATGCCCGACGAATCCTAGAATTTATTACCAGCCGGATTCCAGTTCCATTTTTGGTTGGTGTGACCCGCCAAGATTTACCGAGGGTCTGGGAACCTGAGGATGTTGCTGAATACTTTGACTTAAGCCCAGATTTGGTGATTGGGATTAACGCCACCAGCACCACCTCGAGCTTGTTATCTACGGTGCGTTTGCTCGAGTTGGTTCAGGCTTATGACCCAATGTATGCCGAAAGTTTACAAGGAAAATACACCTTCGGCGAGTAGTGTAAGGGGGAAAATCATCAGCAGGTGGCTTGGCGGGGTTAGCTTGGAAACTCGAGGTGCAGTGCGTGTCGGTATTCTTTAGGGGTGTAATCTATGAACATGAGGTCTGAACTTGGCGAAATGATGAGCCTGATTTGTTTTAAGGCAGCTTTGGTGGGTGTAGAGGATACCCTCGGTGAAGATGGGGCAGCCGTGGTTTTTATTCGGGCGGGTAAAGTACGTGGTAACACTGTGGCTGACCAAGCGGGTTTAACGGGTACAAAAGCACCTGTGGAAATACTCGCCAAAGCCCTTGACCAAGTGCTTGGTAAAACAGGGACACAACTTTGTCGGGTGATTGGGGCAAGTACCAACGGTGAGCAAATTATTGTGGATACTTTAGAAACAATCTGTAGTGCCAACGAACCGATTGGCTCGAGCCGTAAATGTACATTTACGCTTGGTGCAATTTGGGGAGCGCTCGAGAGTGTCATGGATAAGCGCTATTTTGGCGAGCATACCGATTGTGTTTTGCGTGGTGGTGCGACCGACCGTTTTGTGTTCACACCAGTCTAAACCAAAAATTCCTGTAAGCCAAAGGTCTATGCCTTTGGCTTTTTTTATGCCGTGAGTTTATGTATTCCAAGATACTTGCAAACCATTCAATAAACTGCGTATACTTTGCAAACGATTGCAATTCAAAGCCGCAAAAGTATGAATTCAGGCACAATAAGCCTCTTATACCCGCTTTTCGCCTCGAGATAACTGCATTCGATTGCAAAAGGACACCTCCAATGATAGATGTAGACCAAGTAGCCAATCTCGCCCAAGTTTCTCGAGCCAC
>JAYWHB010000464.1:0-24293 GCA_043777915.1 Deinococcales bacterium | reverse complement strand
TCCGCCCAGAAAACCCGGCATTAGCACCACTACGGCTCGAGCCGTGGTGGTTTTAGTTAAGCTGTACCGCACAAAAAAAGCCTTATCAAATTCGTTGGGTGTGTTTGGTTCATCAAACCCCACAATGCTGACCCGTTCGGCATTGACGGCTTCAAGGCTTTTAGGACTTGGAATTTCTACGGCTAAAGGCTGTACAACTGGAGCGCAAGCCGCCAAAGCCAGCAGCGCCACAAACAAAAATCGTTTCATGGACTCGACTTTACGGGTTTTAAGCCAAAGCAATTAGCGAGTAGGTCACATAAAACAAAAAATGGGTTGACGAAACGCCAGTAAACAGGTACATTGTTGGGCGCTACGCGGGTATGGTGTAGTGGTAGCACAGCAGCCTTCCAAGCTTCTGGCATCAGTTCGAATCTGATTACCCGCTCCAAAAGCTGTAAACACGAAAAAAAACACCCCCTCGAGCTTATTTGGACTCGAGGGGGCTATTTTAATCAACTTAGCAATTAGCTACTATGTCCAGCGCTATTACTTTGGTGTAACTGCCTCTTGGAAAATAGGTACAGCACGATTGACTAGGTTTTTTAGACTTAATTCCTGAGCGCTGACAGCAGTGCCAGCAGCCCCTTCAGCATCAAATTCCCAATTTTTTATCAGTTCACCATCTGGTTTCGTCACAAAAAACTTACCAGTTAAAATATGAAAATATGTTGATACACCAAGCACCGAAGTTGTGCGATTGTTCTTTTGGCTGAAATTACTAATCAAAATAAAGTTCGGCTCGAATTCTTTGCTTAGGCTTATCAGTTGTTTGACTTGTGTGGCATTTGAATCATTGTAATTTGTTTGGTTTGAAATCGTTCTATCAACAATAAAAACACGGTAATCTAATGCTTTTAGAGCATCTGCAATCAGTGGTTCTACCTTTTTCTTAAAACTGTAGACACCTGTGTCTGACGTAACTAAAACCACACGAGGCTTCTCAGTTTGCGCCGAGACAAAAGAAACGAGTGCCAAAATTAAAACAATGATTTTTTTCATAAACTCCTTTGAGGTGTTCTACCAATGATAGCTCAGATAAACTAACCTTAATGTTCAAATCCGATACCCCTCTTGAGGGGTGATTTTTAATTCGTGGCATAATAAACCCATGAATCCTTTGGTCAGCGCAACTTGGCTACTTGAACACATCTCAAATCCAAATTTACGTGTGGTGGACACTCGTTTTTGGCTAGGACAGCCTAGCGCGGGGTTTGAAGCCTACACAACTGGGCATATCGAAGGGGCAGTTTTCTTGGATTTAGAGACAGACCTCTCAAGCCCGAAACATCCCAATGGTACAGGTGGACGGCATCCGCTTCCAGACCCGAAAACCTTAGCAGCAAAACTATCAAACCTCGGTATTGGCTCAGAGCATCTGGTTGTGGCTTACGATGACCCAAGCACTGGGCAGGGGTTTTACGCGGCGCATTTATGGTGGTTACTGCGTTACCTTGGTCATGACCAAGTGCAGGTTCTGGATGGCGGCTTACCGGCTTGGAGTGGGAAACTCGAGACAAGTAGACCAACCCATCCTAAAGCTGTTTTTACGCCTCGAATCCGTCCCGAAATGCTGGTCAGCGCAGACCAAGTGGCGGCTCGAGAATCCAGCACAGTTTTAATTGATGCTCGAGCGCCAGAACGTTTTCGTGGTGAAATCGAACCGCTTGATAAAAAAGCTGGGCATATTCCAGAGGCGATTAACTTGCCTTGGGCTTCGGCGCTCGAGCATGGTTTTTGGAAAGATTCGGCGGCTCAGGCGCAACGCTTTAACTTAGAAAATACCGAGCAGATTATGTTGTACTGCGGTAGCGGCGTTAGTGCTTGTGCCAATGCGCTTTCGCTTGAAATAGCGGGTATTCAAGGCGCAAAGCTGTACGCGGGTAGCTGGTCAGATTGGGTTTCGGATGACTCGAGACCCGTTAAGCGTTAGAATACTCCCATGCGGTTAATCTCGAGTCCTTATGGCAGTATCGAAGTGCTGCCATGTGCCGACCCGAATTTAATCGAACGGCTGGAAATGGACTCGAGCCTTGATGTCTTTAGGCAACCCGAAGAACAGAAAAATGCCTTGGTCAGCATTGCTAACACAGATGACAGTTGTGTTTGCATTGCAAAAATGGCACACCGAATTGTTGGTTATGCAACCTTTCATCCGCCAGATGAGATTGAACGCTGGTCACAATCTAAAGTCTCGGGCTTACTCGAGTTGGGGGCTGTAGAAACCAGTAAAACCCATCGTGGTCGGCATTTGGCGCGGACACTGCTCGAGGTTGGGGTGGCTACTGGGCGTTACCACGATAAAATTGTGATTGCCACGATTTACCAATGGCATTTTGATTTGGACAATACGGGTTTAACCAGTCATGCCTACCGAAAATTACTCGAGCGCATGTATTCAAGTGTCGGTTTTGAAGTCTTTAGAACCGACGACCCCGAAATAGCTTATTACCCCGGGAATTCGTTGATGGCTCGAGTTGGTGAACGGGCAACGGATGCCTTAAAAGCCGAGTTTGATCGTTTGCGTTTTCTCGAGGGCGGGTTTAGAGGATGAAGGGCTTAGGGTGAAAGGGTGAAAAGGTTAAAGACTGGTTTTACTCGAGGTTGTCAGTGACGATTTTTTTGCATAATCCACAAACCCTTTCTTATGACCTTGGGCAGCATCATCCATTTAAGAGTATTCGCCCCGAAGCAGTTAAACACCTGCTTGAGTGTTTTGGTGTGCCTTTACAAGTTCAGGATTTTCAAGCCGCCAGCCTAGAAGATATTTTAAGCACCCATTCGCGGGGCTATGTGCAACGGGTGATGCGGGCTTCGAGTGATGAGGCTGTACCAGACGCACTCGAGTACGGAATTGGCACTTCTGACACACCGATTTTCTTAGGGATGCACGATGCCACAGCCTCGGTTTGTGGTGGCACACTCGAGGCGGCTCGGCTAATTGCTTCAGGGGCAACTTCTCGAGTCTTAAGTTTAGCGGGTGGTTTACATCATGCTCAATTTGCTTCGGGCAGTGGCTTTTGTGTCTACAACGATTTGTCTATTGCGATTCGGTATTTGACGGGACTGGGTTTACGCATTGCGTACTTGGACATAGACGCACATCATGGTGATGGCGTGCAGTGGCTGCACTATACCGACGATAATGTGCTGACCATTTCGCTGCATGAAACAGGGCGGTACTTGTTTCCCGGTACGGGCGCAACCTATGAACTTGGACGCGGGGCGGGTATGGGTTACAGCTTAAATGTGCCACTCGAGCCGTACACCCAAGACGATTCGTACCTCGAGGCATTAGAACGGATTCTCGAGCCAGCGCTGGCGTGGTTTTTACCCGATGTGCTGGTGGTTCAAGGCGGGGCAGATTCGCATGAGTTTGACCCTCTGGCAGATTTGGGTTTAACCACGCAGGGGTATAAAAGAGCTTACCAGCTAATTGTGCAACTCGCCAAGCAATACGCGGGTGGGCGGATATTAGCCACAGGTGGCGGTGGGTATGCCACGCTTCATGCTGTGCCGCGTATCTGGGCAGAATTTTATGCGGCACTCGAGGGCATAGATTTACCCAATACCGTGTCGCAAACTTGGTTAGACAGGTGGCAACCACAAAGTTCTGAGACCTTACCAATGGTCATGACTGATTACGAAACTGATATTCCGCGCCGCAGTATTATCGAAGCTAACAATGCCCAAACAGTGAGCGAACTCCTCGAGATGTGGAGTGCCGCAAAACCACACTGAATTATCTCCGCTTTGGGTATTCAACAGCTTCTTCATAAACTTCCCAAGCCCGTTCTGGATTTGATTTAAGCAACTGATAAAACGCCCTAGCACAAGCTGAATGCTCGGACTCAGGATTGCTTAAGGTCTCGATTCGCACTTGCGCTTTTTGTTTTATCGCAACAACTCGAGATTCTTGAATCGTATTGTACTGCACCCAAAGCTCAGAAATGACTCTAAAACGTTCACGATACAACTCTTCGCGTCGTTCATCTGCCAAAGCAAAAAAAGCAATCGTCACCAAAGCACGCCGATACTTGATACCACGTTTGAATTTTGGCATTGGTGTTTGACCAAAAAACGTAATGAATTCTTCGGGGTCATCTACAAAAGGAAAAAGCAACAATGGCTGTTCGGTAACATTCAAATTGGCAACACTTGTTTTTGCTGTACCTCGAGTTCCTGAAATCGGAAAACCATCCGCTTTCAAACCACGGTTACAAGAAATACAGGCAACTGCGTAATTCTCGAGGCTATAGGTAAGCCAGTAATACCCATTTGCTTGACTTGAACCTGTCGAAAATGAGAACCGCACTGAGTCGTTTGGACTTGGATAAGCACTCACCCGACCCTTTGGACGAAAATGCTCAAGGTCATGTTCACCAGACCCAAATGTTGTTCCAGCCAATGCGCGTTGACAGTACACACAACGATTATTTTGCAACTTAGAAAAAATTTCTTTCACCTCTGACCAAATTGAAGAAGTCTCTTCATAGCGCCTCAGTCGAATAAACTTCTTTGTTTTTGCTTTGGCTCGAGTGCGCCAAGTTGGAACAAGCGCATCAATATCCTGCTCGAGTTTTTGTAAATCTCGTTTAATCTTAATCATGATTTTTTGCGTTTAGATGCTTGTTTTACCCAAGCAGGAGGTTCTTTTGGCGTGACTGCGCCCTTACCTCGAGCCATGCCACGCATCAAAGCCAGCGCTGCCACTTCATCGCCACGAATGGCTTTCTGCTCGAGAAGATTCATTTCTTGTAAAAAACCTTCGGCTCGAGTGGATTCTAAACCAAAAATATCGGAAGTCAGAATTTGGTCGGCACTTAAACCATAAATTTCGGTGTGTGGACGCTCGAGAATACTGCTGCCATCGGGGGCAATTTTTGTTATCCAAAGGTTCTCACTCGAGACTGACCCAGCCACAATTGGGCTATGGGTTGTAAAAATGAATTGGAGATTTGGGAAAGCCTTGGCGACTTGGGAAACAATGGTTTTTTGCCAAGATGGGTGAACGTGTAAGTCTATTTCGTCTATCATCACGACACCCGTTAGATTTTTAAGCGGTTTCTTACCAGAAACAATGTGCATATGATAAAGCAAGTCTGTAACCCAACCAATATAAGACCGATACCCGTCTGATAGTGCTTGGAAAGGTATAGGAACACCATCTTGCTCAAATAGCATCCTCCGGTTTTGTTCCTTTCGTTCGTCCAAACCAAGCAATGTCAGTCCATTCGGTAAAAGGTGTTTGGCAAATAGTATTATTTCTTTTGTGCGCCCTAAAAAAAGTCTTGAAAACCAATACTCAAATGGAATCATGGCTAAGTGATCTTCAAATAATCCTGCAATTCGTTCATATCTTCCTGATCTAGATTTTCTTCGGGATGAAGCATCAAAGTCACCTGTTTCAGTGCGCCTAGTAGCACCATATGCAGCCATGAAAAAATCTGATGTTTCATCGTCATAAAGAATCTTGAATTCACTTGTAATTCCCGAAAGCGAAAATAATTCTTCTCTTTGACCAGTTCGCCCGATTTTTGCCCCAAATCTTTGTAAAGGTAACGCCTCTCGCTCTTGGGTTTCTTCGACTTCAATCTGAGCATACATTATGGCTTCTTTGTATTCAAAATCACCTATTGACTGATTCCCTTGACCTGCTTGGTACCTGACTAAAAAATCTGGTACAAATCCCGTTGAAGGAAGTTGACCTAGAAGCGTCAATGCCACAGCTTTTAGCGCAGTCGTTTTCCCCGCACCATTCACCCCAAGAATTACGTTTACATTATCTAAATTTGGCACACCATCAGGCAATGCTTTCCCATCACCTGGATAACGAAAATCCAATTCCCCTACTTTGAAGCAACGCAAATTGGTGAATTTAACACTTTTTATATACATCTTGGTGACATTGTACTGCAAATTGCCAATGAAACTATTTTTGATTTTCTGATGTCCCACCCAGTTAGAATGTACCCATGCCCGATAATGCCGTTGGTTTTTTTCAAGCCGCCCTCGCTGAGATGGAAGAGCGCCGCAAAGCGCTACACCTTGGTGGTGGTCTCGAGAAACAAAAAAAGCAACGAGACCAAGGTAAGCTGACCGCTCGAGAACGCATCGAAGTGCTACTGGACGAGCATAGTTTTGTTGAAACCAGTGTTTTTGTCGAACACCTCGAGTCTAACCTGATGGCTGGCGTGGAAGCCCCCGGCGAGGGTGTGGTCACGGGGTTTGGAACGGTCAACGGGCGCAAAGTCTGTGTGTTCTCGCAAGATTTTACGGTGCTGGGTGGAAGTTTGGGCAAAATGAATGCCGCGAAAATTACCAAGGTCATGGATTTAGCAGTCAAGGTTGGTTGTCCAATCGTTGGTTTGAACGACTCGGCGGGCGCACGAATCCAAGAAGGCGTGGATAGCCTATCGGGTTACGGCGAAATTTTTTATCGCAATGCAATTTATAGCGGGGTTGTGCCGCAAATCAGTGCGATTCTAGGTCCGTGTGCGGGTGGTGCGGTCTACAGCCCAGCCTTAACCGATTTTGTAGTCATGGCTCGAGGTAGCAGTTATATGTTTATCACTGGTCCTGAAGTGATTAAAAGCGTGACCCGAGAAGATGTCAGTTTTGAAGAATTGGGCGGGGCAGATGTCCACAGCACCAAAAGCGGGGTTTGTCATTTGGAGGGCAACAATGACCGTGATGTTCTCGAGAAAATAAAATTGCTGTTATCGTACTTACCAGCCAACGCCAGAGAAGAAACGCCGTTACAAGTTTCCAAAGACCCAAAGCAACGCAAAACCCCGCGTATCCTCGAGATTGTTCATCCAGACCAACGTAAACCTTACCCGATGCTTGAGGTGATTCATGAACTTGTGGATGACTCGGATTTCTTAGAGATTCAACCCGCTTTTGCCAAGAATATGATTTGTGGTTTTGCTCGTCTGGGCGGGCGAAGCGTGGGCATTGTTGCCAATAATCCACGTTTTATGGCGGGCGTTTTGAACATTGATGCCTCCGATAAAGCCGCTCGTTTTATTCGCACCTGCGATTGCTATAACGTGCCGATTGTGACCTTAGTAGATGTGACTGGGTTTTTACCCGGCGTGACCCAAGAACACCAAGGCATTATTCGTCATGGTGCAAAAATGCTCTATGCCTATGCCGAAGCCAGTGTGCCAAAAATTACTTTAATTACCCGAAAATCCTATGGAGGGGCGTACCTCGCCATGAACAGCCGAGATATGGGCGCAGATGTCGTCCTCGCCTATCCAAACGCGGCTGTTGCGGTCATGGGCGCAGAAGGCGCAGCCAACATTATTTACCGCCGAGAAATCCTCAAGTCCGACAACCAAGCTGATACTCGAGCCGAAAAAATTGCCGAATACAAACAAGCCTTTGATAACCCGTATGTGGCGGCGGCTAGAGGTTACATAGATGATGTCATCCATCCTGAAGACACCCGAATCCACCTAATCATGCACCTCGAGATGCTACACGGCAAACGTGAAGAACGCCCCTTCAAAAAACACGACAACATACCGCTTTAAGGGCAGGCGAAGGGCAAAAGGCGAAAGGCAAAGGTTTTACTTTTGCCCTTTGCCTTTCGCCTTTCGCCTTTTTTGCCTATTCATCCTCGCTGCGTCCAAAGAATTCAGCAAGTCCGGGTTTCTCAGCTTCTTTCTCAAAGGTCTGGCTGCCGTCTGGCAAGAGTCCGGCTCGAGACAGGGTTTGGATGGTGCTGAGTTCACTGATGGCTTCTCGAGGCAGTTCGTTGGGGATTTGGTGTTCCAAGCTGTGCAGTGCGCCTTTTGAAAAACGGTAAACTTCGGTGTAACGCTCACTGATAACCGCCAGAACTTCGGCAAGGTCTGAGAGTGGCACAGCCAGTTCTTCGATGTCGCTGATGTCCTCAGACAACTGTTCGGCATAAACGCTCACCCAGTCTTGGCGTGGCACAAGAATGATCATCGATTCGGGCAGCAGCAACGGCTCGAGACAACCCCGAACGTGACTTAGGTCGGCTTTGATATGCAGCGAGACACTCATGGGTGATTGTATTACATTTGCGTAAAGACGGTTGGGTATTCTCGAGAAAATTGTGCAACGCAAAATTCCTCTTTTATCCTTTCTCTTTCCTCCCAGCCCTATGGTGTTGGTAAAAACCCGACTGCGATTCTTAAGCCGTCCCTGGCAAACATCACAAAGCCGCCGGGGACAATCACCGATAGCACATCATCAAAGGCTCGTCCGCCAGAACCGGGCGCAAAGGCGTACATCTTGCCTAGATTATCGGTACGAATCGTAAAGGCTCGTCCCATAATTCGCACCGTCACAGGTTCGCCTCGGTAAGAAACCAGAATCACTTCTTCAGGCGAACGCAAATCCAGTCCTTCAGTAAATTCGCCTGTTTGGGTATTCATGGCTTGGGCAAAGATTTTTGCCAGCACATCGGCACGGCTTGGGCTGTCATCTTCGTTTAGCACTTCGGCGGCGGTCGCAAAGCTCTTCTCGAGTGTGCCAGCCGGTGAGCGCAAGAGGCGTTCTAAAATTTTTTCAGAAGCATTACGGGCATATTTTAAGAGGTTTTCTTCGGGTGCGGTGGCATAGGTTGTGCCAGTCTCTGGGTGGTATTCGCGTGGTTCGATGCGTCTGTCCCTAATCCAAGAAACGGTGGCTCGCATTAAACGCATGTTCATAAAGTTATAGGTCGGGTCGAGCAGCACGGCGGTGCATTTGGCAATGGCGAGTAAATGCCATAAACCGCCACCATCTCGGTCTCGAAGCTGCATCAGCACATAAGGGGTTGCGCCAGCCGTATCGGTAAAAATACGAATTTCCCGACCCTCGAGTGGAATCACTGCCCCATTTTGAATTGGGTATTCGGCTTCACCAAGGGCAATCACCCAACCTTCAGGGCGGTTAATCAGTTGCAAATTGGTGTTGCCAAACTGTAGTTCGGTGCTTCGGGTTAAACGCAGTACCAATTGGCGGGTATCGGGCAGAATCGTCTCGAGCCTTCGGCTTTCAGATTGCGCCCCGTAGACCT
This sequence comes from Deinococcales bacterium, assembly GCA_043777915.1. GTDB lineage: Bacteria > Deinococcota > Deinococci > Deinococcales > JAAFIG01 > JAAFIG01. The sequence goes on along the minus strand of JAYWHB010000464.1, from coordinate 15,214 downwards.
GAGCAGGGTAGACAATGTCTTTGTCCTTGCCGCCGTAACGAGCCGGCAAGCGTTCAATCAAATGCCCAAATAAGGTATCCACGGCTGCCAGTAACATTTTGCGTTCGTTTTGTAAGCCTTGGGCTTGTTCACGTTCCTTAGAAGTGGCTTGTTCAAGTTGCCGATTTAATTTACTAAGCATCTCCGATTTGGCTTCGGGATTCATATTTTCGCGCCGCACTTGGTCTATGGCATTGGTGATTTCTCTGGGGCTGGGTTGAACTGGTGGTGGTGCTTCACCCGCCAAATGGTCGTTGGCGACTGCCATCGCAAACCGCCGTAAGTAGGCTAACACCTCGGTTTCTGGCAAACGAATTTTGGGGTATTCAACTGAAAAATCCACAATATGATGCAGCAAGGAACTCATTAAACCGTCTACAGCTTCGCCATCGGAGAGTCGAATCACATTGTCATTGGGGTCTGGGACAGCCGAAGCGACTTTTAATTTTGATAAATTCAAATCCGAAACAAAGGTCGGTTGTTCGGCGTATTGGTCAAGGTTGTGCAGCACCGCATAAATCAGCCGAAGCACTGGACGATTGGTTTCTGAACGCCATTTTTTACCTTGCTCGAGCAATTCTTCGTTTTGTTCTGCCCGCCAGACCCGCATCCCCAAAATCCGCAGCACTTCGCCTTCTTCGTCTAAGAATTCGGGGACTTGTGGTACTTCGTTGATGTTGGCAGGGGCAGCTTCGGTTAGTAAAAACCCTTCGCCAATCCCAATCTCGAGACCTTGGGGTTCAATCACCTGCATGTTACTGACAGGGGCGGCACTTTTTTCACGTAAATTGCGATCAGCCGTGCGGAAACGCCGCATCAATTGGCTACTCATGGTGATACTGCTCAAAACATCACGCAATTCGCGCACCGATTGCTTACCGCCGCGTGGGTCACGACGCTCGAGCATATCAGCCACCTTATACTCGTACAGTTCTACCAGAAGTTGCGGATCGGTTTGGCTCACATCGCACAGTATACGCGGTTTAGCAACTTTTCGCCTCTATGCAAATGGTTAAATTTCACAGACTTTGCATAAACAGCCGCTTAGACTGTGTGAGTATCAGTTTTTCTAGGAGCAGTCTGCATGTTCAAATCCACTGTTTTTTCCCTGAGCGCTTTTGCTTTTGTTGCTTGTAGCCCCCTTACCCAAACAGGGGTAATCCCCATTATCAACCAACTCGAGTTAGCCCAAACCCACGTCATGCCACCACAAGGTAAAAGCTGGGCTGGTGAAAAATTAGCCAAGTACAACCTCCATTTGGTGGGAAACCGTGAAGCCTTGGTGCTGCTTAGTTTTGACCCTAGCCAAGAGCTAAAAAATCCTGTCCTAGAAGCCTTGATTGCAGGGCAAAAAATTGGTGAAATCGCCCTCGAGTTACCCAGTGCATTGCCCAAAACCGAATCGGCTGGCGTAGCCTACAGCAGCACAGCGTATTCGGCTCGGCTCGAGAAAACTTGGGTTAAACCGGGGCTAGAATTGCGGGTTCGGTCTGATGGGCAATTTTCTGCCTCCCAAGCGGTTCGGGTCGGCGCACCAAATGAATTTACAATCTACACTTTGCCATTTTACTTATTTGGTTTGAACGAAACGGCTGTACCTTTAAGTCAAACTGCCACTGCCAATCAAGCCACCAAAGACGAATACTTTGCCAAGCACCCGATAGCCAATTTGCAAATTCAGAACCATGCCGCCCAAAAAGTGGTTTGGTCATACATCGTGGTTGGTCCACGAGAAGGACGAGCCGCCCAAAAAGTGCTGTACAAAGAACAGCAAGGCGATGGTTTTGCGGTCATGAGTGCCATTCTAAATACCTTGGGCGCAATCCGAAATGCCAACGGCGATGATTCCCTAAGTAGCCATTATTATGCCCCGTTACTAATGGCAAATAAAGCTGGGCAGTACAGCAGCCCCGGCGGTGGTTTAGGCGGCGGACACCTTGGCACAGGCGATTATGCCTACGCAGGTCTTTTTATTCACGAACTAGGTCATGCGTTTGGAATGCCTCACGCCGATGATGGCTACAAAGACGGTAGTTACCCCTATGTGGGCGGCAGCTTAAAAGGCTCGAGTTGGGGCTTTGACCAGCTTAAAAACCAATTCCTTGCGCCAACTGTACCAAGTTCTGCCAGTACCTTCAAAAATTGTGCCGCCGATAATTTCCCAATGGGGCGGCAATTTGATCTTCAATTACGCTGTATTAAACAAGACCCCATGCAGTCTGGCGCGGGTGACCAAGCGGCTGGCGACAAGTACACGATGTTCTCGGATTTTAACGCCAGTCTAATTCAACACTACTTTGAAGGCACAACTACGATTAGCAATAACCAACGCACTTACAACGGCGGACGGGTATTTCTTAATCCCAATTCGCCAACTGGCTACAGCCGTTGGGACAGCCTAGACTCAAGCCTTGTGCCAGTCGAAACCAAAACCACCACCAAGGGACTGTACGGTTTAGACAATGGTTTACCAGTCACTCGAGATGTGCCAGTGCGAAGCATTGTTATCAGCGCTAACCTTGCCAGTATAAGCGACACCTTTACCGAAGATGCCGCCAAGCCCAAACTCAGTTACCAAGACACGATTACTTATAATCCAGAAACCACCCAGATTTACGAACCGATTACTTACACAGGGAATTTACGCCGCTTGATTGACCCCAAAAACCCAGCAGAGTTGGCTTCTATTGTTCCAGATACCAGTCTAAACCCTTGGTATTGTCGCAATAGCGGTTGTGATTACAGCTTAAAAATCACCTTTAAGGACTCGAGTGAACAATGGATGGTCTTGCAAACTGGCTTTCGTGGTTGGTTTAGCCCCGACATCAACCCGGAAGCAGCCAATCCGATAAAACCCCAGAGTTACCGAACTTGGGGTGTGAACATCTCGGCAGCCAAAGAAATAGCCAAACTCGAACTGCTCGAGACCCCAGAAGTCTGGAAAGGCTTACCCGCCAGCCCTAAAGTCGTGGCTTCTCGAGTTTTTGACTGATAGCCCCAGCCCCACACACAAAGCGCCCCGGCGTTGCACCCGTATGGACGCTATTCTCGAGAACCCGCACCCCATTCACCCAAACATCTTGGATACCCACCGATAACTGATGTGGTGCTTCAAAGGTGGCTAAGTCGGCGATTGTGTCTGGGTCAAACAAAACCAAATCGGCAAAAGCACCCACGGTGATTCGCCCACGGTCAAGAAGCCCTAAACGCTGCGCCACCAAACCCGTCATTTTATGGATTGCACTCTCGAGTGAAAGTAAACCTTCTTCTCGCACGTACTTTCTTAAAACCCTTGGGAACGTTCCATACCCACGCGGATGCACTGCCTCGAGTGCTAACGCTGGGTCATGTCCACCCGCATCCGAGGAAATTTTGACAAACGGCTGTTGCAGTTGCAAACGCAAATTATCTTCAGACATTGTAAAATAAATTGTACCGATGCGTTGGCGCTCGAGCAGCAATAATGCAAAAACGGTATCCACCCAGTGCTGCCCTCGAGCCGCAGCAATCTCGGAGAGTTTTAGCCCCACGTACTGCAAATGTTCCACGTGCCGAAAACCAACGGGCATAATCTGCTCAGGACGACTGTTCATATCGCCTGTGCCAACCAGCACTTCTTCACGAATTTTAGCGCGAATTTCTGGGTTCTCGAGATTATCCCAGAACAAATTATCCGCACTGACCCACGTTGGCAGCAGTGCATCCAAACCTGTACCAGAAGCGGAATAGGGGTACATATCGGCGGTGATGTCCACCCCAGAATTTCTAGCGTTTTTTATTTTCTGAATAGCATCTGGCATTTTGTGCCAATTGCGTTCACCACTGGCTTTTAGGTGGTAGACCTCGACTGGCACAGATGCTTCACGCCCAATTTGGATCGCTTCGTCTAACGCCTCAAGAAAGGTATCACCTTCGGAACGCAAATGGGTAATGTAGACCCCGCCGTACTGCGCCACAACCTTACAGACTTCTATAATTTCGGCTGTCTGGCAGTAGGCATCAGGTGGATAAATTAAAGCATATGCCACACCCATCGCGCCGTCCTGCATGGCAGATTCCGTAATCTGGCGCATCTGCTCGAGTTGCACTGTATTGGCTTGCCCCATTTGCATCCCGCAGACAAATTCACGCAGCGTCCCACCCGCCAAGAACGAAGCCACATTGACACTCACCTGCCCCTCAAGCGCCTCGAACCAATCGGCAAAACGTGTCCAAGTCTTGGCTTTTTCACGCCAGATTTCTGGCACAGGGTAACTGGGGGGAATTGGGTTTTGGCGCAGTCCACCAAATGGAGCGGGAGTCCAACCCTCACCCATAACCTCTAAAGTCACGCCCTGAAAAACCTTACTAAGACAACGCCCGTCGCGCATTAGAGGCACAATGCTATGGCTCTGAATATCAATAAACCCCGGAGCAAGCACCAAACCAGACGCATCAAGCACTTGCCTAGCCTGCCCCAGACTATTGGGGTGTCCGACAGCCACGATTTTATCTGCTGTGACCGCCACTTCACCCCAAAACCACGGGTTATTCATTCCATCCACGACCCGAGCATTTTTAATCAGTAAATCAAACATGCCCTAGAGTCTACACAACTATTTGCTCTGTACAAAAAGACTCGAGCCAGTCTCCAAAGCAATCTGGGTGCTGGGTGTGGCTGGAATTGTCGAACCAGACTCGACGGTTACAAAAACCCTGTTGTAATTGGTTTTGTTGTCTATTGGTGTGACAGGGCTGTTTGTGCCAGTATTGGCAGGAGGTGTGGCATTAAAACCAATGGCTAATGGTGCATTAGAAGCATTGCGAAAGGCATCTAAACCCGTGGTTTGACTGGCAGCATTGGTTGCCCAAAGAACATAAGTAAACGAATTGGGCAAGGCTGGTAAGTTACTAATTCGCAAGTTCAAGCTGTCGTTGGCAGAACCCAAAACGGCATTTGGACTGGATAAGGTCATCTGGGCGGTGGTACTGGCTAAATTTATCGTGGTTGGGGTGGGAACTGTCGCAAGACTTAAACTGCTGACAGGTGCAGTGAGAACCCGTTGAATCGCCCGAATGTTGACTGTAAAATTAACCGTGGCTCGAGAAGCATTGACACTGGGTAAAGTAATACCGACAGTACAAGATAAATTACCACCACTGCCCGCCAAAACAGCAAAACTGGCATTGCCACTGGCATCGGTGCTGACCGTGGCATTGGGCAAGCTGCAATACCCATTGTTGACCGTGGCGCTTAAAAGTAAACCAGACACTGCGCCACCAGTATTGCTCGAGACACTGACCGCCAATGTGGCACTTGACCCTGCGGCAACCACTTGGTTTTGTTGCGTACCCGTAGCATAACTGATGGCATAAATCGGGGCGTTTGGCACAGCCGTTTGGCAACCGAACAGGGCAATCGGGGCAAGACACGACAAGGCAGCCATCATAAAGGACTTTTTCATAAAACCTCCAATAATTGTTGTGCGAAAAGCCAAATGTTTTACATTTAGCCCCGCTACAGTTCATTGGATGGTGGACTGCTTAAAAAGTTCCCAAGGTTTGAGCTTAGGATTTGTCTGAAAACAGAGTAGGGAGGTGACAAGCCCCTTCCCATAAGCATCAACTTAAGGAATTTTCTAGTGCAGAATAACAAAAACCTATTACACACAATGAATTGCCTATACCGCGTCCCAACCCTCACCCAACTCGCTTAGGCTCGTTACCCTCATCCCGCCAAAAAGCGCGGGAGAGGGTTGTTCGGTTTGTTTTTTGCTTTAGATTCGAGATTAGAAAACTGAAAAACACAATCCCTAAAGACTTTTTAAGAAAATAAAATTCAAAGTCCTGAACCCTAAACCCTCCCCAAGCGAAGCGTGGTTTAGGGGAGGGTGGCGAGTCTAAGCGAGTCGGGAGAGGGGGTGACTGACTGTGATTTTTTGCATACTGAAAGGTTTTGTTCTTAAACTGATGCCTATGGTGGGTTTTATGCCCGCCTTGGTCTGCGTAAGTCCTGAGACTACTGCAAAATGCGTTGGCGGTCAGGATCGAAAGGCGAACGTAAATACGGTTTAGCAGCGTATTTTTTACCGTTAATCACAATTTCATACTGCCCAGCCCTGACCCAAGCCGAGTCCAGACCGCTCGAGTTTTTGACGTATCCCATACCAATAGCTGCACCTAATGTATGCCCGTAACTGCCCGAAGTCGTGTAACCAACTGCCACGCCATCGCGCAGAATCGGCTCTGAACCCCACAGCATGGCTTCCGAATTCTCGAGAACAAAAGAAACCAGCATTCGGGTTAAACCATTTTGTTTTTGTTTTTGTAATGCCGCTTTACCCATAAATTCTTTGTTCCAATCTACGGCAAAGCCCAATCCAGCCTCGAGAATTGTATCTTCAGGGGAAATATCTGCGCCCCAAGCCCTGTAGCCCTTCTCGAGCCGAAGCGAGTTAATCGCGTAATGCCCAGCATTAGTAATCCCATAACTCGAGCCAACCCGCATGAGGTCGGTGTAAACCTGAGCCGCTTGGCTGCTTGGGACGTGCAGTTCCCACCCAAGTTCGCCGACATAAGTAATCCGCACCGCCAGCACCCTCGAATACCCCAGTTCGATGTATTTTGCTTCACCAAACCCAAAGGCTTCATGGCTCAGGTCGGCTGTGGTTAGTGCCTCGAGAACTGCTCGAGATTTTGCACCCATTAACCCAATCACCGCGTAACTTTCGGTCACATCGGTCAGGCTGATTTGCTCGGTTTCTAAAACATTACGCCGAATCCAATCGGCATCATGAACTGCTTGGCTCGAGCCGGTGATGATTCTAAAATGCGTTTCGCCTAGGCGCAAGACTGTTACATCGGATTCAAACCCACCTCTTAAATTTGGCATGGCAGTGTAGACCGCTTTACCAATTGGCACATCCATTTGATTACTGCATAAGCGCTGCAAAACACTAAGCGCGTCTCTGCCTGTCACCTCGAGTTTGGCAAAAGCAGATTGGTCAAAAATCGCCACGGATTCTCTGCTTGCACAGTGTTCTTTTCTGTGCATTCCAAACCAGTTCTGCCGCCCCCAAGCATACTCGGTTACCGGTTCTATGCCATCTCGAGCAAACCAATTTGGGCGCTCAAACCCAGCTTTTTGCCCAAAACACGCCCCAGCTTTCTCGAGTTGATGGTGCAGAGGCGATAAACGCAGATTGCGCCCTGTGGTTGGCTCGCGGTTTGGGTACGCCATCTGATAATGCAGCCCTAAGACTTCGGTCACACGGTCACGCAAAAAAGCCCGATTATTCAGAGCCGCCCCAAAGCGCCGAATGTCCACACTCCATAAGTCAATGCTCGGCTCGCCATCCACAATCCATTCGGCTAAATACTTGCCTGCCCCACCCGCACTGGCGATACCGACACTATTAAAACCAGCCATCACAAAAAGCCCGCGCAGTTCTGGGGTTTCACCCATTAGAAAATTATTGTCTGGGGTAAACGACTCTGGACCATTGACGAACTTCTCAAATTTTGCTTTCTCGAGACTTGGGATACGCCATTTTCCTGCCTCGAGCGGGTCGGTGTACTTTGCCCAGTCTGGCTCGAGCAGGGCGTTGCTAAAATCATGTGGAATGGGTTGCACATCCCACGGTTTGGTGTACGCCTGAAATGCCCCAAGCATAATTTGGTTGCCCTCACCACGATAATAAATACAGCGATTCGGATCACGCCCAACGGGAAGCTCATCAAACGCACCTTTTATGGGTTCTGAGACCACATAATGATGTTCAACAGGAAAAAGCGGGATGCTCACACCAATTTTAAGCCCAAGTTCCCGAGTCCACATGCCACCGCACAGCACCACAAATTCGGCTTCTATATCGCCCTCGAGCGTTTTCACACCTGTCACCCGACCATTTGAGCACAGCACATCCAGCACCCGCACATGCTCGAGAACTGTTGCTCCACCCATTTCTGCGCCTTTTACCAATGCCAGTGCGGTTTCTTTTGGTAAGCATTTGCCATCATCGGGCAACCATGCCGCTCCTAGGACATCATCTACCCGCATGAGCGATCCCCATTTGGTCAACGCCAAGTCTGGGCTAATCATTTCGGCTTTGACCCCAAAAAGTTCTGCCATTGCCATGGTGCGTTCTAACTGAATCATGCGTTCAGAACTGGTTGCTACAATCAAACTGCCCGTGGTTTTCCAGCCTGTGGCTACGCCCGTTTCTGCCTCGAGACGTGGATAGAGTTCCACGCTGTACTTATTGATTTTGGTCATGCTGTTGCTGGTACGCAGTTGCCCAACCAAACCTGCCGCGTGCCAAGTCGTGCCACCCGCCAAGGCATTCTGCTCGAGCAGCAGTACCTCCGACCAGCCAAGTTTGGTGAGGTGATACGCCACACTTGCACCAACAATGCCACCGCCCACAACTATCACTCGAGCCGAAGAAGGAATCATGGTGTATTTTAACTCGAGATTGTCAAGAATCAAGGTTGACGCGTATAGGTACTCTGGTTACGGAAGGCAAAAACGCCGCCACGCAGACGAGTTTCTTTTAAGGTTGTCAATTTATTTTGTTCTAAAGTAATGGTACGCCGAACTTCGATTTTTGCGCCAATTTCTATTTCATTGCCCAATAAGACTGCTTTACCAAACCCTTTTTTGATTAAAACGGCAAAATCACGGCTGGTGTATTCCTGAATAACGGTTTGTCCTTTGGTTTGCACACGGTAGGTCGTGCCATTCCAAATGTGGGTTTCAAAACTGGGGACTGGTTTGCCGAAATCATCATAGACAAAATCCCAAATTGCAGTTGTGGCATTACTTGACTTGACCTCGAGTTTAACGGGTATTTTAACCCGTCCGCTACCTTGGTAATCCTTGTATTCAAGTGTTCCCGTCCATTTTCCTGCAAATGGGTCAAATGCTTGCGGTGCATTCGCCTGAGCTAAAAAAATAGCAGTAAATCCGAAACAAATCATTATTTTTTGAATCATGGTCTATTTATAACTTACCAACGACTCAAGTGATAGCAATGCTGCGTGCAATCTAAAGAATACTAACTACAAATAAGATGTACCTAGAATTCTTCTCAGCTTCATGGTGGCTTCATATGATTCTGTGAGCATATGAAACAGCAGATGGTGTGCTAACCAACCAGCCGATGGTGTGCTGAATACTGTAAAAAATCCTACAGTGTGCAATGATTTAGCAATTAAGAGACTGCGCTCAAGCAGATACTCGAGGGTCAAGCGCTCACAAAGCTACTCGGGGAATACACGGAGGAAAAAATGAAAAATCGCTTTCTGGCTTTAACAATGGTTTTTACCGCACTGGTGGCGGCTGGTGTGTTGTACCAAAGTTTCTCACCGCCTGTGGGTAACGCGCAGTTAAACTCTGGTTCAAATCCAAGCACCACAACTCCACCCACACTCTCGAGGTCAAGCACAGGTTTTGATTACGGACGCGCCAAACTCGAGAATGAACGCAACACCATCGAAGTGGTTCAGAGCTTTGACCAAAGCATTGGCTATATTCAAGTTCGGGCAAAACAAGTGGCAACTGGTCAATGCGATCCATCTGACTTTACCCAGTACATGATGTGTATGCAGCAACAACGTGGTGGCTCGAGTGGTGGCGGTTCGGGCAGTGGCTTTGTGATAGACGAATCTGGTTTGATGCTGACCAACAACCATGTGGTGACACTGGATTCGGACACGGTAGGCGAATTACAAGTCCAGTTTCATAATGACCCTAAAAAATACTCGGCTAAAGTTGTCGGACGCAGCCCAATTTACGATGTGGCTTTAATTCAAATCGAAGCCCCAAATAAAAAATTCACACCAATCCCGTTTGCTAATTCAGATACCTTAAAAGTCGGGCAGAAAGCCATTGCCATGGGCAACCCGTTCGGACTCGAGTTTAGTGTCTCTGAAGGAATTGTGTCGGCTACTGGTCGCAGTTTTGAAGGCAGTGGCAACCTAGCCAACAATGTGATTCAAACCGATGCGGCTGTGAATCCTGGAAATTCTGGTGGACCGCTTCTGAATTCTTCTGGCGAAGTGATTGGTATTAACACCGCGATTCTTTCACCTGGTACAAGCATGAGCGGCACTGGACAATTTGCAGGTATTGCCTTTGCTGTACCGATTAACTTGGTGGATAGCTTACTGCCAGACTTAAAAGCGGGCAAAGTGATTGACCAAAATACCATCACTACCAGTCGTCCGCGATTGGGCGTACAAACCTTTAGTTATGACATGACCCAAATTTCACCAGACTTTCGCAAACAATTTAACTTACCCGCCAATGGCATCATGCTCAGTGGTGTTGAAGCAGGCAGCCCAGCCGCTAAAGCAGGTTTACGGGCTTCGACTCGAGAAGTGGATAACATTGCAGTCAATGGCGATGTGATTACCAAAATTAACGGACGTGATATAACCAACACCGAGGATTTAAGACGAGTTGTCTTTAATTCTAAGGTTGGCGATGAAGTGAGCCTGACCATTGTACGTGGTGGCAAAGAACTCGAGATTAAAGTCAAACCCGAAATTATTCCAACCAAGTAAATTCAATTACACTCGTGAGCCAAGACTTTTCTTGGCTCATTTATTTTTGCATGGTATCAAAAATCAGTTTCGAGACTTTGGCAATTGTCCAAATCGCTTCATTGTCAATGTGATAGCGCAAATCGGTGCAGTCTTTGCTGCAAATTGCCACAGCATAGGCTCGAGATGAGAAGACAAACCCAACATCGTTTCGCACCCCCATAATCTGCCCGCTTTTGGTGGCGGTGATTGTGCCAGTCGGCAGTAAACGCCCGATCATTTCGGTGTACTCCTGTTTTTTGAGAATCTCGAGGGCTAAAGCTGTTAATTCAGGATTTAATAATTGACCTTGATGCAGTTTCTCGAGAATCCGCACTACCTCGAGCGGAACAATTTCGTGCATTTTGCCAGCTTTCTGCGCTTCGTTTTTGCGTTCTGGGGGTAGCATCAATTTACCGACCACACGGGTACTGCCTAAATCCCAAGTCTCGAGTTGAGCGTTAATACTTTCAACTCCACCAAGAAAATCAATTACCATATTTGTCGCCGTGTTATCAGAAACGATAATCATTAGGGTTAAGTAATCTTTTAGGGTTAAAAGCGCTCCGACCTCGAGTTTTTGTAGTAAACCACTACCAAGAACAATTTCGCTTTCGGGCAGCGCGATTCGGGTTTTTAAGTCGAGTTGTCCATTTTGTACCCTTTGCAAGGCGGCAATCAGCAAATGCAGTTTTATGACACTGGCAGCAGGAAAAGTCTCTTCGGCATTGGATGAAAGGCTAAAACCATCTGTGAACCGCACAGCATAAAGCCCAATTGTGCCAGAAAAATCCTTGGTGATTTCAAATAGTTGATCGGTAAAAGCCATGCGGTAAAGCATAAGGCAAAGGGAGACAAAAGGCGAAGGTTTTAACTTTTGCCTTTTGCCCTTCGCCTGCTTTTCGCCTTTTTTGTTAGACTGCAATCATGACCATCAGCGCAGTTGTTCTCGGGGGCGGCAACCCAAATGATCCTTTGGCACTCGAGGCTGGTGTAGCTGTCAAAAGTCTAATCAGAATAGGACATCAGGTGATGGCGGCGTATGTGTTGCAAGCGCTTCGGGCGGGTGGGGTACAAAAAATTGTTTATGTTGGTCCAATTGTGCCAGAACTCGAGCCGTTTATTGATACCCATATTGCTGCCAGAGGCACAATGCTCGAGAACCTACAAGCTGGGCTTGAACCGCTTAAATCCGAGTCTCGAGTGCTGATTTCCACGGCTGATATTCCACTTCTTAGTCAAGCGGCAGTCCAAGATATTTTGCAAAAGGACGCTGGTGTTGGCTTGGTTTATCCTGTGGTGTCTAAAGTCGCGGCTGAACGGGCTTTCCCCGGAGGTAAACGTACCTATGCTCGTTTACAAGAAGGCACGTTCACAGGTGGGAACTTATTTTTACTCGAGCCACGCTTGATAGATGCGTTTTTACCACGGCTCGAGTATGTTCTTAGACACCGCAAGAACGTGATTCGATTGGCTGGTATGTTTGGCATCGGGGCGCTGCTCAAATTACTGATTGGGCAACTGCGTAAAGCCGAACTTGAAAATACCGTCTCGAGAATTCTGGGTGTACCTGCCCAAGCCTTGGTGACAGAATTTGCTGAAATTGGTTTTGACGTGGACAAACCAGATGACTTAAGAATGGTTCTTGAGCGCTTAGAGGGATAAAATTTATGCTTTGAGCGCCGCCCAGAGCGCGGCTACACCAGCCCCTCGAGTGAACTCTGCCCCACAGTCTTGTAGCGCTTCCTCGAGCAAACCCGCAAAACTCAGGGCATCATAGCGGTCAAAATGACCCATAAAAGAAATGCGTACAATTTGGTCTTTAATCGCGTCTTGTCCAGTCTGCGCCCTCGCGCCACGTTTGAGTAAGGCTGCCCAAAGTTCACGCCCATTGATTGGTGCAGGCGGAACAAGCGTCACACAAGCTGGACTTGGAGAACTGGCATAACTACGACAGCCAAGGGCAATAGCACAAGCCAGCAGTGCATCATTCAGGGTTTTTTTATTTGCCCACCACGTCTCGAGACTGGTTTCTTCTATTTCGGTGGCAATTGGCTCGAGGGCGGCGTTTAAGCCGACAATTAAGTTGATGGCTGGGGTAAAGGCAGTCTCACCACTTTGCTGCACTTTAATTTCACGGCGTAAATCAAAGTAGTAGCCAGTGCTTTGACTTGAATTTAGAATCTCTAAGGCTCGAGGCGACAAAAACGCAAAAGCAAGCCCCGGAGGTGCGCCGGTGGCTTTTTGTGAGCCACTAATCACCGCGTCTAAACCCCACTGCTCGAGCCTGAGTTCGGCAACACCAAGGCTGGTAATCGCATCTACCAGCAGTAAAATATTGGGATTGATTGCCTTTACAGCTTTGGCAATCTGCTCGAGGTCATGCAGCATCCCCGTACTGGTTTCTGAATGGGTGATTAAAAGTGCTTTGGCGTTTGGGTTGGCTTTCAGTAATGTTTCTACTGCACCAATAGAAATAGCTGTTCCCCACTCGAGCCGTGTTTCTTGCAGGCTGTAGCCAAGGGCTTTTGCCATATCTGCCCAACGCTCGCCAAATTTACCCGCGCTGATGCTTAAAACACTGTCTTCTCGAGCTACCAAACTGGTCAGAACGGCTTCAAATGCACCTGTGCCACTGCTCGTCAGAATCAGTGGTTCAACCGCCTCGGAGACACCCGCCACAATTCGCAGCAACTCTCGAGCGCGTTTGACCACGGCTTTTGCTTCTGGGCTACGGTGATGCAATTGACGATTTACCAGTGCCAGCTGCACAGCAGGACTAATTTCTACAGGACCGGGGGCAATCAGACGTTGACGATACATAGCCTAATCTACTCGAGAACTGGCTATTTTAGCGATTAAGTTGCACAGACAACTCGAGAACAATAAAGTAGAGTGATTCCGTATGTGGTATCATAAACCATGACCAAACGCGAAAAGCTGCTGGCAAAATTACTCGAATTACCCAACGATATGCGCTACTCGGATGTGTTTAAATTGCTTGAATCACACGGCTTTTTGTTCGATCATGCTGGTCGCAATCACAATGTTTTTACGGATGGCAAAGTTGTCCTGAACATCCCAACAGTGAGTGGTAAAAAAGTCAAACGGTTTTACCTAACCCAAATCGTGATTGCACTCGGTTACTCAAAGGAGAAATCATGACCTTAAAACAACTTTTCAAACTCGAATATCCTTTGCAAATCGTTTCAGACCCAACAGGCGGCTTTGTTGCCCATTACCCAGACTTACCGGGGTGTGTGACAGTCGGTGAAACACTCGAGGAAATCGCGCTGATGGCAGTGGACGCAAGGCAGTCTTGGTTGACTGTGGCGCATAAACACGGCATTGAAATCCCAGCCCCTAACTCGAGTGTCAGTTCTTTTAGTGGGCAATTTAGGTTGCGCTTACCAAAGTCCCTGCACCAAAAGCTCTCAGAGCGTGCTGAAGTCGAAGGCGTGAGCTTGAACACGCTGGCAGCCACAATTCTAGCCGAAGGATTAGGTACTCGAGCCGTGCATTAAGTGATAAACCCACCACCAAGTAAGCGAGTTCCACTGTAAAGCACCACGCTCTGCCCGGGCGTAACCGCAAATTGAGGTTCAAGAAATTCTAGGCTAAAACTTTTTTCGTCGGCTCGAGTCAATTTAGCAGGGACTGGTGCAGTTCGGTAGCGCACTTGGGCTTCAAGGTTGGTCGGCAGGTCTTCAAAGTCAACAAGGTAATTCACCCCCCGCGCCTCGAGTTTTGGGCTGCTGCAATCGGTTTTGCTACCGACAACAATTTGGTTGGTGGTGGCATCTATTCGCACAATGAACTGCTCCAAATGACTCTGAAATAAGTTCATACCTTTTTTCTGCCCGATGGTGTAAAACTGTGTGCCTTCGTGTTCACCCACCACTTTGCCGTTCATGTCCACAATTTCACCTGTTTTTGGCGTGATGCGCTCCGAAATATAGTCCCTAATCGTGTTCGGCACAAAACAAATATCTTGGCTTTCGGCTTTTTCGGCAGTGATTAACCCATAGCCTCGAGCCAATTCTCGCACGGCGGGTTTCTCGAGATGTCCAACTGGAAAAAGCACCTTCTCGAGTGAAGCCCTAGGCGTACCCCACAAAAAATAGGTTTGGTCTTTACGTGGGTCGTTGCCTCGGTGGAATTCTGGTTGAATGCCATTGTCTCGGCGTTGCACAAAATGACCAGTTGCCACAAAATCGCACCCGAGCATCTGGGCTTTTTTGACCAAATGATCAAATTTGACTTTGCTGTTACAAAGCACACAAGGGTTGGGGGTGCGACCCTCGCGGTATTCTTGGACAAATGGCGCAATGATGTTTTCCTCAAAGACTTCGCGGTAATCGAGTAAGTAAAAAGGTAAACCAAGATGATCGGCTACTCGCCGCGCTTCATAAGCTGCGTCGGGTGAACAACACGAATCAAAAGTAGAGACCCGTTTCTGATCGGGCCAAAAACGCATCATTGCGCCAATCACTTCATAACCATCATCACGCAGTAACGCGGCGGTCACACTTGAATCCACACCACCAGACATGGCGGCTAACACACGACCTTTACTCATAGAACTCCTGACAACCTAAGCATTGTAGCGGCT
>JAYWHB010000463.1:0-3174 GCA_043777915.1 Deinococcales bacterium | reverse complement strand
TAGAAGACATGGAAGCCGCAACTTGCGCTAAGCTCGGACGTACCAACGGTACTGGATTGACCACTTGCCGAATGGCGGGGTTACTCGAGACCACAGGTTTTGGCGTGACCATCACAACTTCGTTTTTCTCGAGTAGGGCAGCAAAAGCCTCGGCGCTGGCAGGGCGTTTTGTTGCCACAATATCCATGCCTTGTAAAATAGCTTTTGCCACAGCCCCCACTTTTGAAACATCAAGACTCGAGCCTAGCATTCGGTCGGTAGCACTGGGTGGCATGATTCCCTCGAGTGCATGGTAGAGCGTCGCTGCTAGACCATAAATATCGGTGTAGGCAGCAAATTTGGCTTGACTGGCGTACTGCTCTGGGGCAGCGTAACCCGGAGTCACCAGCCGCGTATGACTCTGCACTGCCCCCACTGCAAAGGCTCGAGCGCTGCCAAAATCCAGCAGCACCACGCGGTCAGATGCCAAAAAGATATTATCTGGTTTAATATCGCGGTGCAGTAAACCAGCCGTATGAACTACATCTAACGCCTCACAAAGCCGCAAGCCAAGGCGTTTAACTGTAGGCGTTGGCAATGCACCACGCATTAAACACTGCCCAAGGGTTTCGCCTTGTAAGGATTCCATTACCAAATACGCTGTACCGTTCTGCTCAAAAACATCAAATACCCGCACAATTCCAGAATGCGAAAATTGGGCTAAAGCCTGCGCTTCAGCTAAAAACCGAGCTTTGGTCTCGAGAAAGCCTTGAACCCCTAAACTCGGCGTGGGCAGCACTGTACTGCCTTGTCTCGAGCTACCTTCGGGGAACAGTTCTTTGATTGCCACGGCGCGGTTTAATTGCCTGTCGGTTGCCAAGTAGGTGATTCCAAAACCACCCTGCCCCAGCACCCGCTCGAGACGGTATTTAGAAAGAATGGTATCGGTAGGCAGCGCCCATGTCTGAAGGCGAATATCTGCGCCACAACTCGGGCAGAGTGTAGCATCCGAATTCAAACTCGAGGCGCAGTAAGGGCAGTGACTCATGCTCTAAACTAAAGTATACGCGGTCAAACAACAATTGGTTTCAAGCCACCAAAGCTAAAATGCTAACTCGAGCAGCAACCACCACGTCGCCTTCATTGGGTTCACTGGGTGCTGGTAACGACAAATTCAGTTCAAGCCGCGATTCTAGCACCGCCTCGAGAACATCTTCTGCCATCAGCATCAATTCATCAATCGAATCGGCTTGGGTAAAGGCTTCGTCAAGGTCGCGAAACTGCAAAAGATACCCTCCTTCTTCGGCTGGTTGAATTTGAGCAGGATAATAACGTTTCAGCTGAGTTTCACCCCTGTCATCCGTTCTATACTGGCAAGTGTACCAATTTTGATGTCGGCTGAACCATGTGTGGGAATTGGGCAGATTTTACCATCTTTGGGCAGAATTAAGTGTTTTGAATGACACAACTGTGTCCAACCTGCATCTTGGAGTTTGCGAATCACCTTTCGAGCCGTCATAATACTTTACGAATGGGTTTTACTCGAGCGAAAAATATGAATTGCACTTGGAATTACACCCGCTAAAACACCGATGGCAATAATCCCAAGTAGGTATTTTTCTAAAGTTGCAGCCCCAATCACTTGCCCCAAAAAATACCCAAGTGAAGTCAGTCCAGCCCCCCACAACACCCCACCAATTACACTCAATCCAAGAAATTTGGTGTAAGGCACACCTGAAACTCCCGCCATTGTTGGTGCGAACGCCCGAATGACTGGAATAAACTGTGCCACAATAATCGTAATCATGCCGTATTTATCAAAAAAAGCCTTGGCTTTTTGAACATTAGCGGGGTCAAACAATCTGGATTTTGGACGACTAAAAACCTTACTGCCAAAAGTTTTACCAATAAAGTAGCCCAGTTGGTCGCCGCAAATACTGCCCAAAGTACAAACCAGCATCACCAGTGGCAACTCGAGTTTACCCGTGGCAGCAATCACCCCTGCGGTTAGTAAAAGCGTATCGCCGGGGAGGAAAAAACCAGCCAGTAATCCCGTTTCGATAAAGATAATCGCAAACATTCCAACATAGCCAACGGTTTGAATAAGCTGATCGAGGTCAAGTCCAAGCACGAATTTAGTCTATCAAGCAATTGTGAAGCGCGTGAGGCAAAATCACCCCTAGGCTTGCCATCCCTAGATTTCCGATGTATAATTTGGTCATGAACCTTAAAGGCAGCCTCCCCGCCCTGATTCTCGAGACCTTATCTCGGGGTAGTAGTCATGGTTACGAAATTGCCACAGTCATTAAACGCAAAAGCGCTGGCGTGCTGGATTTTAAGGAAGGTACACTCTACCCAGCCTTGCACACCCTCGAGCGTGACGGGTTGGTGCAGAGCCGAACTGAACTCGAGAATGGACGAACACGGCGGTATTACCAATTAACCGAAAAAGGCGCAAAGCACCTAGAAAAATCTAAACTCGAGTGGACAAGAATGAGTGGCGCAATCAGCAGTGTTTTGGGCGGTGCAGCATGAACCCGAACCTAAAAACTTGGCTCAAGACTGCCCGAGCAAACCTTGTCCCAGAAGCCCAAAAACTTGTATCAGAACAAATCCTAGAGCATTTCTTGAATGCAGTCGAACGTTACCAACTCGAGGGCAAAACGGTACTCGAGGCAGAAGCCAAAGCGCTTGCAGACTTAGGTGATGCGAGTCAGGCAGCCAAAAAATTTGAGCAATCCTACTTGACGTTTGCTGAAATGGAAGAGTTTGCTAAGCCTCGAGATAGAGCGCGGCAAATGGGTTACAGCCTGTCTTTTATAGTATTGCTTGCAGGCGGCTTAAGCAGCTATTTTGCACTACAAGCAAATAGTTTTAATTGGATTATTAGTATTTTTACTTTGGGCATAGGGTTTTATTCAGGTTTGACTGTTTATGTTGCACGACATTATTCTCTTAAAATCTATATTTTGTATGGTTGGATAGCTGGCGCTTCTGTCGTGCCATTGTATGCGTACTTTGTTTTTGATCAATACCAAAAACTACCAATACGCTTACCGTTTACGAATTATGTACCTCTGGGCTTGGTATTTCTTACAATTTGGACGATTTGGCAACTCCCTAGGTGTATCTCGAGTTGGCGAAAACTTTCCATGCTCAAAGAAACGCAATGAAACCTGACTTAATCACTTGGCT
>JAYWHB010000462.1:0-8877 GCA_043777915.1 Deinococcales bacterium | reverse complement strand
CAACAAGACCAGAACTAAACCTAAAGCCCCCAAGTCCAAGACCACATTCCAAGGTATTTGCCCTCGAGTGAGTGGTTCAAGGTCGCGCCAAATGGCTTCAAGAGGATTAAATCCTTGTCTGCCAAAATTGGGTTGAACTGTCCAAAAAGCAATTGGGTCATCAAATAAACGCAGCAAAAATCCCGCATAGCTAAGCGGTCCTAAGAGTGGTGCAGCAAACCATAACCAACTGGCTCGAGAAGTCCCACGCCAAAACTCGAGCAATAACACCAAGCACAACACCAAACCAATAAAACGGGTGCTGCTGGCTAAAAGAGCAAATAAGCTCGCCAATGGTAAATTTTTTTGTTTTACAAAATAAAAACAAGCTAAGACTGTTAGTACAAAAAGAGATTCAGTATAGACTGCTGAAAAAAAGAATGAGGTTGGAAAACAACAAAAACCAACAACGGCAGCCCTAGCTGCCACTTCACCAAGTTCTTGGCGAGTTAATGCCTCCAGAAAAAACAGTGCCAATAAAAAACAAAAGTGACTGAGCAAAACAGCAGCTAACACAGCATCGCCAACCAAAGGAGTCAAAAAAGCAATCAAAAGTGGGTAAAGCGGAAAAAAAGCCACATTGGAAATCTCACCAAGACTAAAATGATAACCTATATTGGCAATCTCGAGGTAAAAACCACTATCCCAACGGGCGGCTGCATCAAGCATTAGATTTTCTGGATGGGTGCGGTAAAACCCTTCGGCTTGAGGCATCGGTAAAATCATTTGCCCAATCAGGGCTGCCATCGCTACCAGCAAGCGACTCGAGACAAACACCAGCCAAATAAATTTTAAGTTGCGATTCATATTTACCGCCTTAGAGGAATCAACTGAGAATTGCCAATCTGAAGTCTTAGAAACTGGGCGCTACTTAGTGATGTGGTTAATCCCAGAAAGCCTTTTGAGTTGGTGATTGGAATATTTTTGGCAATCAGTTGTCCATTCAAAAAAATCGCATAGCTTTTAGCCGAAAACACAAGACCAAAATGTTGTTTATCTCGAGCAGTAATGGTTTGATTACCAAGCCCAATAAATTTTTGCTGTTGGTTAAACTGCCCCCAGAAAATCACTTTGCCATCCTCGCTCAGGCGTACCAGATGGGCAAAGGCGGTTTGGTCAGCTTGGGGCATGGCAAAAACCAATCCAGCCCCAGTCCCATTGACCTCAAGTTCAATCCGTTTTAAGTCCTCAAATGGTTTTTGAAAAACCAACAATTGGTCATAATTTTGAGTGTCCAATTGTTCGATAAACTTATTTTTGATTCGCCAAGTTCCAGTTTGTACTTGCCAATCTGTACCTTCAAGTCCACGCACATCTTCTAGGGCTGGAAGTGGTTTGTCATTTGCCCCAAGGTAAATTTCCTCGAGCGCGGCTTGTTCTAAACCAATTCCTGGAATCCCTCCAAGGTAACTGAGCGGAGCGGTAAAAAGAAAATTTTGATTGACCCGAACAACAAAGTGCCGAGTCGCTATTTGTACTTCGACAACTTGCTGGGCTAAGGCTTTTACCTGCGCCACCTCGAGAATCTGAGCTTGCCCAAAACGATTGTATTTCCAAGCAGTCACTCTAATTTTCTGCCCTAGACGCTCGAGTTGTACCATTTGGCTTTTTTGCAGAGGGTTGATTTGTTGGGCATTAAACCAAAGTTTCAATTTTCCTTGCGGCATTAAGTTGACCTGAGCTTTAATTTGATACATCTGATTTGGCAAAATAGAAATTGGCATTTGAGCATAGGCTTTTTTGTTTTCAAACCACTTTCCATTCTGCAATTGCGGATTTTTGTCAGGGCTAATCCAGTCTAAATTGGGTCGCTCGAGTAAATCCCAATAAGGCAAATGTGCTTGTCGGTTCGGAATTGGATTCGGGATTAAAAAATAATGTAGTCCAACGTTTAACACAGCCAAAAAGACAATAAAAAAGACCCAAGTATTTTTTTGGCTTTTGAGGGTCTGTGTGATTTTTGCACAACCCTTTTGGAAATTAAGTGCTAGCACTATAGTAGAGTACCAGATTAGCCCAAGATTGGTTGTGAAATTTTCACAGCTTGAGGTGGGACTCAAAAGGAGCTAGTTATGAAATATTTTTCTCTTGTCACCTCGTTCACTTTGGCTTTTGGATTACTGGCTTGCCAGCAAACTCAACCTCAGCCTCCAAACACAGTGGTATTCAACTATGCCACCACTCAGGATATACAAGTTAAAATCCAAGCCGTTGCCGCAGGTGTAAAAGCTGTTTCTGCCCCAATTGTGATTTACCAAACCAAGCGGCAAGTTGACTTAGGCGATAGTCTCCAAGAAGTAGGCGAAAAAGAAGTATTGCGTGGTTTGACCAATGCAAATGGTATTTTTGACCAAAAAATAAATATTCCAGCCGACTTAAGTAAAATTTATATCAAGGTCAACTACATTGGTTTAAGCAGCGAATTGATTGAAGTACCGATTACACAAGGGCAGGTTTCTTTAAGTCTAAACGACCAAACAGTTCAAACCCTAAGCACCGCCGCCAGAACCCCTAAAAAATCGCTTGGCGTACAAACATTGCCTTCGGGTACAACCCTAAAGTATCTTGGAACATACAGCACCGGCAGCACTGGCGGCTTACCAACTTATTTTGCCAGTAATCAGACTGTCTCGTCAGACACCTTACAAACCATCAATGCCAGTTTACCCGAAGGAACTCCGCTTCCAAATAACCCCAATCTTAAAAACTATATCGCTCGAGGGGCTGCCAGTAATCTGGTATTGCAACAAGACGGGCAAATCTGGATGACTTTTGTGCATGAAGGGGCTGGTTACAAAAATTCGGTTGGTTATTACTTGTACCAAGCCAGCAATCCACCACGTACTGTACATGATATTAAAGACCGTATGGTAATTGCCTATCCCAATGCTTCATTTAGTGGGGCGGGTGGTGGTTTAAGCACAGGTAAACGGGTTCAACTTCGCTACTACGACCCGACAAAACCGACCGCCGAGCAATGGAGTAACACTTTTCCAGCCGGAACAGGGGTTGGTTGGTTTTTGGTTGCCAACGGTTGGAACGGCAGTATCGTGACCGAAAGAACAACCCAACAAACAGTTTTTAGCGACCAAGCAATCAATTACCAGCTTTACCAAAATAACACTGGTATGACCATCGAAAAGAGCGCTCAGACCGTACTACTTGATAACAACACCGATGCCGAAGGTAAAAGAAGTTTACTGCTTGGTATGGAAGATATTCTGCGCTACCAAGGTGGCGACCAAGACTTCAATGATGCAATTTTACTGATTCAAGCCGACCCACCATCCGCCGTAGCAAGCTCTGTTCCAGTCCGCGACCCAGAAAACACCGATGTCATCCGCAATGTCAGTCTAGCGCCAGTCAATAACCCACAAGCTGCCGATAGCGATGGCGATGGTGTTAGCGACCCCTTTGATGATTATCCTAATGATGCCGACAAAGCCTTAAACAGTTACCACCCAGCAAAAAATGATTTTGGTACTTTACTATTTGAAGATTTATGGCCAAGAAAAGGTGATTATGACTTTAACGATATGGTTGTGGATTACAACGTGATTCATGTTACCAACGCCAATAACGAATTGGTTCAGATTATTGGTGAATATACCGTCAAAGCCCTTGGCGGAGGCTACCATAATGGTTTTGCTTTCCAAACCAATTTATTGCCCAGTCAGGTTTCTTCGGTCGGTTACACTTGGGAAAAACTTGGCGTAACCCAAACAGGCGTTCCTCCCCGCTACGGGGCGGTCAGCTATGCCGCCAATGGTCTCGAGGCTGGTCATGATAAAGCAACCGTGGTGGTTTTTGAGGATGGGTATGACATCACCCCACCCGCTTTGGTTGGTCGCCCGTATTACTCGAACGTAGCCAATGGTGAACCCACCAAGACCCCCGGCAAGGTGCGCGTAACCATTAACTTAACCGCCCCCGTCGCCATTTCTGCTGTTGGAACTGTACCTTATAATCCGTTTATTATTGTCAATCCAGTCAGTTATGTGGACAATCAGTTTATCATCAGTCGGATTCGCGGACTCGAGATTCACTTGTCGGGCTATGCACCGACCAACAAAGCCAACACTGCCCTTTTTGGCACAGAAGATGACACCAGCAATGTCAGTCAAAACAGGTACTACAAAGACACCTCTAACCGCCCTTGGGCATTGCATATGCCAACCCAATTCTCGCACCTTAAAGAACTCTTAAACGAGTCCAACGGTTGGGTTAGCCTTGGGCAAGATATTCGTGATGGCTATTTAGAATTTGACCCTTGGGCAGTCAGCAGTGGTGTTCAGTCCAAAGACTGGTTCAGAGATTTACCCAACTATCGTAACACCAATAAGCTATTTACCGGCACAGTACCCTAAAAGAAGTTAATTCTTGATACTTGTTTTACACATCTTCTCGAGATAAATAGTGCTAGCATTATTTATCTCGAGAAAATAAGGAGTGATTAAGATGCTTGCTACAAATATCGTCCTCGAAAAAAGTGATACACCTCCCTTGATTGATGGACTTTTAAGACATGCCGAACAATTATTTGGAGTCAATGTTGTCACCTATACGCTTGATCAAAATACTCAAGAATCAAAACTAAACAGACGTACCACTGACCCAGAATTTCACCCGTTTTTAGAGGGACAACCAGAAGTTCGTTATTTTGCAACCACAAAACTACGAAACCGTCAACAAAATAATTTTGGCACAATGTATTTATTTGACTGGAAAACCACCCAACATCAAATCCAACCTGAAAAATTACAACAATTTGCCGATTTACTGGCTAAAGCCCTCGAAGCCAGTCAACTCGAGACAAAACCAGTCGCTCAAGCCCCTGTCTTAGACCCCTTGACCAACTTACCGCGCCGTGAACAGTTCGAGCAGCAACTCGAACACTGGTTGGTTGAAAGTTTGGATCAACCCAAACAGCTAGCCGTACTTTTTTTAGACTTGGATCATTTTAAGGAAATAAACGATACTTGGGGACATCAGTTCGGTGACTCCTTACTGAAAGCCGTGGCGCAGCGTTTGCGTGACAATATCCGCCCCGAAGATTTTTTGACCCGTTGGGGCGGGGACGAATTTGTGATTGTCATGCCAGCCTTATCAGATTTTGAGATTGTGCAAAAAATTGCCGACCGATTACAAAATGTATTTCTCAAACCATTTGAACTCGAGCATCAGGTCTGTGTCGGTATCAGCATCGGTATCAGTCTTTTTCCAAAAGATGGACAAACCCAAGAATCACTCCTTCGAGCGGCAGACATTGCTCTTTACCACGGTAAACAACAAGGTAAACAACAAAACCAGTGGTACACACTTCAACTTCAAAAATCTAGCGAAGAACGACTTATTCTCGAGCAGGAATTACTACAAGCCTTCGCAGAAAAAAACTTTGTTTTGTATTATCAGCCTCAAATTGACTTATTGAGTAACCGAATCTGTGGTTATGAAGCCCTGTTACGCTGGCAACATCCGCGCCTCGGATTGATTACCCCAACAACCTTTTTACCATTGCTGCAAACGCTTGGTTTAGCCGCCCAACTCGACGATTGGGTGATTGCCCAAGTCTTACAACGTTGTGCTGCTTGGCGCAAAACCGAAAACTCGATACGGCTTTCGGTCAATATATCGGCTCAGAGGTTTGCCAGCCGTGATTTGGTTGCCTATATCGAAAGTTTACTTGGACAGTATTCTTTACCCGGTGAAGTTCTATGGCTTGAGCTATCGGAAACCACACTGCAAAAACACCAATGCGACCCAATGACCATTCAATCCCTTGCCAAACTTGGGGTTGGCGTTGCTTTAGATGATTTTGGAATAGGCGCAAGCAACCTCGAGCAACTGCAAAAAATGGGTGTTCAGCGTCTTAAAATCCATCGTCAATTCATCCAAGAACTCGAGCAGAACCAAACCCTGATTAAGACCATGCTCTATATCGCCGCCCAATTTGGCATCGAAGTCATCGCCCAAGGAGTCGAATCCGAAAGTCAACTGACTTGGCTTCGAGAACACCATTGTCAAATGGTACAAGGATTTTTATTGTCCGAACCAATGGTGGCAGAAGCCTTTACTAAACCAAACCGCACCATCGTTTTATCCTGAAATACCATAAGGAGGTCTTTATGAAATTTGCGGCGGCTCTTTTAGCGGGTGGAAGTGGTGAGCGCTTTTGGCCCTGGTCACGTCAGGCGCATCCCAAGCAATTCTTAAAACTTGATGGTCAATCCAGTTTAATCCAAGCCACTTGGCAACGTATGGATCAAATCTGTCCGCCCGAGCAACGAATTATCGTCACTCAGGAACGACAAAAAGCCCTTGTGCAAGAACACTTACCAGACTTGGAGGATTTTCAGTTGTTGCTCGAGCCATGCGCTCGAGACACAGCCGCCGCCGTGCTATTGACCACACTACACCTTCAAAAGCGCTTCGGGGATGTGATTGTTGGCATTTTCCCAAGCGATCACCATATTGCCGACCAAGCTGCTTTTGAAATGGCTGTGCAAACCGCGATTGGCGAAGCCGAAAAAGGCGGAATTATCACATTTGGAATTCAACCGACTCATCCCGCCACAGGGTATGGCTATATTGAACAAGAACTAAGCAGCCCCGCCATCAGCAACCGCGTTAAACGCTTTACCGAAAAACCCAACTTGGCTCGAGCCGAAGAGATGCTGCAAGCAGGAAATTATTTATGGAACGCCGGTATGTTTTTCTTTCGAGCAGGTGAGATGCTCGCCCTGTTCCAAGAATTTGCACCACAGCTTTATGCTGCCCTCGAGCCAATTATCGGCACAGACCAAATTGATCGGGTTTATCCGAGTTTACCAAAAATCAGTCTCGATTACGCAATCATGGAACACGCTCCTAATGTTCGGGTGATTCCAGTCTCTTTTGGCTGGGACGATGTAGGCGATTGGGCAGCCCTCAAGCGTTTATCAAGCAGTGATAATGTTTGCCTTGGAAAACACATTGCCCTAGAAACCCACCGTTCGGTGGTGGTCAATCAAAGTAAAGAATTGGTGGTCACACTTGGTTTAGAAGATGTGGTGGTGGTTCATTGCGACGATGTGACTTTGGTGATGCCCAAAGACCGAGCGCAGGATGTTAAGCAAATACTCCAAGCCCTTCGCAACGACCCAACCTATGCGGGGCTAGTTTAACCAACCCAACCTCTGGCAATGCGTTGCCCTACCAAAAATGAAAAATGAATAAGCCCTTTACAAAACAGATTTTGTTTGCTAAGTTACTACGGCTGCCCAAAAGCAGTCATTCTCGAGTTTGCTCGAGACGCGAGCCGAAAAGCTCGTGGGCATTGGAGACAGCGGGGGCTGCCGAGCTTAATGATCCCGCCGAGATGCGCGTACCTTAAATTACTTAAGTATGCCGCGTTTTAGAGTCAAAAGAACAGTCAAACGCGGCTTTTTTATGCTGCCTTGACTACAAAGGAGAAAAACGTGGCGAACATTAGAAATACCGAAACACTCGCCTCGCTAAAAGCTGCCCTTGAAGGACAGTCGAGCTTCTATGTTGTAAATTACCAAGGTTTGCCCAGCAATCAAATTGTCGCGCTGCGAAAAGAACTTCGCAGTATCGGCGCTTCGATTCTGGTCGCCAAAAACACCCTGATTCACAAGGCAGTCTCCGAACGTGGTTTCGAGATGCGCGATGTGTTTCATGGTCCCAGTGCGCTTGTACTGGTAGGCGATGACGCGGTTACGCCCGTCAAAAGACTTGCCGAATTTGCCAAGAAGAACGACAAAGGAATTCCACAAGCCAAAGGTGGAGTTCTTGACGGGGAAATGCTCGATGCGAAGAAACTTGAAGCCCTAAGCAACATGCCAAGCAAAGACGAATTACGCGCCCAAATGGTCGGCGTACTCTCGAGTAAGCTCTCGGAATTTGTTGGTATCTTAGAAGCAAAAGTCGCAAAAGACGAAGGCGTGAGCGCCTAAATTAGTAACGGGCGTATTCGCCTGAAGGTAGGGAAAACATTATGGCATTAGATATTGCAAGCATTAAAGAACAACTTTCCGGCGCAACTGTCCTCGAGTTAAAATCCTTAATTGATGACCTCAAAGAAACTTGGGGCGTAACCGCAATGGTTGCTTCGGGTCCTGCCGCCTCTGGTCCTGCTGAAGTTGTCGAAGAGAAGACCGAATTTGATGTCATCCTCAAGAGCATTGACGCAGCCAAGAAAATTGCCGTGATTAAAGAAGTCCGTGCCATCACTGGTTTAGGCTTGTCCGAAGCCAAGGCATTGACCGAAAATGGTGGCAACATCAAAGAAGGCATCAACAAGGACGATGCAGCCAAGCTCAAGAAGCAACTCGAAGATGCTGGCGCAGTTGTCGAAGTCAAGTAATATGGTATCATGACTCGAGGGCTTCCTCGAGTTTCGGGCAGGTAGCTCAGCGGTAGAGCGGTCGCCTTACAAGCGACTGGTCGCAGGTTCAATCCCTGTCCTGCCCACCAAGAAAGAACCCCGTGTTTAACGGGGTTCTTTTATTTTACGGTTTAGTTTTGTACAGTGGATTTTTGGTGTCCGTGCGCTATTCGTGCGCTATGGGGTTTGTTTTAACTTAATTCACTGGCATAACTGTAACTGCTAGAATTGGAACAGGATTAGAAAACAAATCAATCATGACCGTCTTTTTCTCAGCTTCGCTAACGTGTCGGTAGACATCCATTGTGATGCTTACTCGAGCGTGACCAAGAATTTTAGACACAATCTCTATCTGCATTCCACTACGAAGCATTAGTGTTCCTGCTGTATGTCGTAGGTCATGCAAACGAAGCCTTGGAAGTGCCATACCTGAAACAACAACTGCTTCAAGT
>JAYWHB010000461.1:0-8906 GCA_043777915.1 Deinococcales bacterium | reverse complement strand
CCTGCATTTGCAGGAAGAGTAGAGGGCTTTAGCCTAAAAGCGACTTTGTGTCGCAATATCGAAGCTACCGGCTTCAGCCGGTAGTATTTAGGTCACTTTGTCAGTGGCAGCCTATGCAAGTGCTAGTGGCAGCCTATGCAAGTGCTAGTATCTGGATATGCAAATTGTTCGGACAGTTCCGCCGTTGCAATTGGTTTTTATTTTAGCAACTTGGGGTTTATTGCTGATTGGGGCAATCACCGACCAGCGCATGATACTTTTACTTGGTACAATCACCACCGATTTTTTAGCCGTCTATTTACTGTACTTAATTTCCACCCGCACCCCAAAAGCATGGCAGCAAACAATTTTAGGGTTTTCTATTGGGATGCTGATTATTGGCTTATCTGATTTGGCAGTGCTAACTGGGCTGGGTTCTCTGCTCGAGTCACCTTTAAGTATTCTTGGCGCACTGATTTTTTTGCTTGCCAGTCTTGCTTTGCCTTTACTGCTCGAGCGACAAGGGATGTACAAAAAAGGTTTTGCCTTGCAAATCATTCTGATTGCGGCAGCGATAGCTATTTTGCTGTCGGCGTTGTTTATTATTTTGTTTCAACCACCGATACTTAGAATCGTTTATCAAACCACAGGTTTATTTTTGACCAGTTTATTTATTATGCAAAGCCAAGATTTCGCGGGCGGAAGTATCGGACGGGTTTTACGCAGTCTTTCGATTGCCTTTGCCTGCTCGAGTTTTTCGCAAGTGGCGGTGGCGGTCATGCCGAGTTTATTTGCATGGGATGACAGTAATTTAATCCCGCATTTGGTCAGGCAATTTTTTTGGACGGCTGGCGCGACCTTACTGGCTTTTGTGATTAGTAAAAAATGAAGGGTTTGTCTGGGGCGGTCTTAGCGGGTGGGCGTTCGAGTCGTTTTGACAGCAATAAAGCCGAATTTATTTGGCAAGGCAAGACTTTACTTGAATGGGCGCTCTCGAGTTATCAGGATTTAGATGATGTCTTGATGATTGGTGGAACTCCACATCCCTTGGCTCGAGTAATTAAAGACAAAAAACCATTCGCTGGGGCGCTTTATGGGCTTGCGACAGCCCTCGAGTATGCCACAAGCCCTCGAGTCGCAGTGATGGCTTGCGATATGCCAAATTTAAGCGCTGCTTACTGGCTGTTTCTTGGGCAGTTTGAAGCAGATATTGTTATTCCAAAAAATAAAGACGGACAACTTGAACCTTTAGCCGCAATCTATTCAAAAAATTGTTTGGGGTCGG
Source organism: Deinococcales bacterium (assembly GCA_043777915.1). Taxonomy (GTDB): domain Bacteria; phylum Deinococcota; class Deinococci; order Deinococcales; family JAAFIG01; genus JAAFIG01. The sequence continues at coordinate 7,642 of JAYWHB010000461.1, read as the reverse complement.
TGCAAGCTGCTTTGTCTCGAGACCAGTTAAGATTGACTGGTTGGTGGCAGAACACCTCTGTGATTTCGGTCCGGATTGTTGAATGGGTAGAACTCGAGCCGTATTTCTCGAGCCAGTTGTTTTTGAATGCCAATTATCAAGAGGATTTAGAATTTGGTGCAAGAAATGGATAGGAGCGTGGCTTTTGGCTACGCTCCTTTGCCTGACAATTTATTGATACAAAATATAGGCGCTTAACGGCTCGAGTTTAAGGCTACCCGAGACTTTGCCTAAGCTGCTGTTACTGGCTTTAATACCATTGGCGGCAATGTTCCATGTACCGACTGGCAATTGCATGGTCTGTTCGCCTCGTGTGCCGTGCAGAATCACCACAATGCGTTTCCAACTGTCCTTCACGGCTGCACCATCAAGCGTATAAGCAACCACACCATTTGGCAGGCTCGAGTCTGGCAGGAACTTCAGGTGCTTACGAATTTGTTCGGCACTGGTCAGCTTGAAGGCTGGGTGGGCTTTACGAATGGCGATTAAGCCTTGGTAATACTTCTGCACATCGGGAAATTGTGCGCCCCTCGCCCAATCGTATTTGTTAGCACCATCACCAGCATTGTAACTGTTGTTATTTCCCCCCTTGGTGCGTCCCATTTCTACCCCACCCTCGAGAAACGGCACACCTTGGCTGGTCAGCACAATTGCCCCACCGAGTTGTACGGCTCGAGCTTTTAGGGCGATACTTGCGTCGGGCATGGCTTTATCCATTTTGTCCCAAAGCGTCAGGTTGTCATGGGCTGAGATGTAGTTAATCGTCTCGAGGGGGCTGTCGGTGAAATCAGAAATACTCCCTTCGTAGTTGATGCTGCCAACAATCCCTTTTTTAATAGCGGTTAAACTGGTTAAGCCGCCCATCACAAAGCCAGCTTTTGTACCGTCTAAATCGCCACGCATGGCGTTGCGGATGTTGTCATTAAAAACCGCAAATTCTGTGCCACGCTGAGCGCCTTTGCCAAAGCGGGTTGGTCCACCCCCAGTCCACGGTTCGCCGTACAGCACAATATCTGGGCGGATAGCACGTAGGGCTTTGGTGAAATCCTCGACTGTGCCTTTGGTGAACATCCCAATTAAATCAAAGCGGAAACCATCCACACCATATTCTTTTGTCCAGAACAGCACACTCTCGCGGATGTACTTACGAACCATCGGGCGGTCATCATGCAGCGCATTGCCCACCCCCGATTCATTGAGGACTTGTCCTTGGTCGTTGGTGCGAAAATAATAGTACGGCACGGTTTCCCAAAAAGCACTCTCTTCGCCCCTAGCGGGTACAGTATGGTTGTAGACAACATCCATAACCACCCGCATTCCAGCACTACGAATCGCTTGGAACATGGTTTTGGTTTCAAAAATGGTTTTTATCGGGTCGTTTGGGTCGGTGCTGTACTGCTCTTCCGGCATATTAAACAAATTGGTTTCATAACCCCAGTTATAAACCCCACTGTTTTTAGGATTGAAGTTCTGAACGGGCAATAAGTGCAGGTCGGTCACACCAAGGTTTTTGAGGTAATCTAAGCCACTACTTGCGCCATTGGGCGATTTTGTGCCAGTCTGAGCAAAGCCAAGGTATTTGCCACGCAAGTTTTCTGGTACGCCGCTCGAGGCATCCGAGGTTAAATCCCGAACATGTAATTCGTACAAGATACTTTCAGTTTGTGGGCGCTTTGTCGGTTTGGGGAGTGTCCAATTTTTAGGATTGGTGCGGCTTAAATCCACCACCATGCTGCGAGTCGAATCCGCACTGGCAGCATAAGAATTTATATCGGCAGCGACTCTGGTCTGCCCGTAACTCTTAAAGCGGTATTGGTAGTATTTGCCGTGCAGGTCGCCTTTAATGGTCGCAAACCAAACGCCATTAGCGCCGCGCTGCATGTCGGCAATTTCGCTCGGACCATCTATTAAATTATCAAACACAAACAGTTCGGCACTGCTCGAGACTGGCGACCAGACCTTAAACACGGTTTGATTTTTGCTGTAGCGGTTGCCAAGGTCGTCTTTGCTGTACTGATACTCTTTGCCGTCAAGGACTTCACGGGCATAGACGGTACGCGGTAAATCACCTTCGATGGTCATTTCAATAAAGCTACTGATTTCTTTGGGGGTAATCGGTTTCTCGAGGTTAATTGCCAGCACTTGCACAGGTCCTGTGGTCGGTTTAGCAATCACGGCTCGAGGCGGGACGGTGGCGGGGGCAATAATATCTTTGTTATTGATGCTGTCTTTAACGATATTGCGGTTAAAATCCACCACAAAACGCACAATTGTACCGTCGGTGGCAATCGCCAGCCCGATGTTGCCACCTTCGGCAGCAAAGTCCGCGCCATAATTTTCTGCCCAACTGCCACCGCGAGCCACTTTGTATTCGTAATTGCCTTTGGGGAAAGCAGCCACAAATTCAAACACACCTTTACTAACTTCAGTCATGCGGGTGATGTCGCCATTTGGATTCCAGTCTGCACCGCCAAGAGCGCCTTGGATTGTTCCGGGCAGTACCACCTTGGTGGGGTCTAGGCTGTCGGTGTTTGCCAGCACTGGCGCACCACCAGCCCCAATGGATTTAATCGCAAGGGGCTTGCCGTTGATGGTCAGTTTAATTTTGTTGTTAAAACTTTCTGGGGTCGCGGCTTTGGGAATCCAAGCCCGAATGACACTAGGGCTGTCCAAGAAAGCGGGTTCGCCGCGTGGTGGGGCGGCACTGGCAGCAAAAGCATCCACTTTTGCCCTCGAGTCAAAAACGTCTTTATTGCCTTGGAGTAGCCAAATTTCGGCTTTGCCGTTTTGTACAGTTGCAAAACGGTCAGCTTCGGTATCTTTGGCTTGCCAATCGCCTAGCCGCACAATAAAGTTGACTTTGGCAACCGCCACAGGCAGGTCTATGGTTGCAACTTGTCCAAAATCATCCGAGCCATTAAACGGATAGGATTTACCGTCCGCGCCATCTGCCCAGACCCAAAGATTCCAGCCTTCATAATCACCTCTGGTGCGCTTGTAATGCACCACAAAACGAGTTGTCCCATCGCTTATCGGGGCGGCAACGGCGGCGGCTCGAGCGGGAATGGTGGCGGGAGCAGAGACTTCGGTGGGGTTATTAAGGCTATCCATGATTTTCTTCGTCGCGTAGTTAAACATAAATTTGATAATCGTATTGTCGGCTGGAACATCAAGTGTTAGGTTCGCGCCGCCTTTCTCTCCATTTTTACCGTAATTTTCGTCCCAAGATTGGTTAATGGCTACTTTATATTCGTATTTGCCCTTGGGGAAAGCAGCCACAAATTCGTATAGGTCGGTGCTGACTTCGGTCATGCGGGTAATATCATCCTTCGGATCCCATTCTTTGCCACCTAGGGCTTTTTGAATTGAACCGGGCAAGGTCACGATTCTATTGCTCTGAGCGCTCGAGAATGCAAGGGCAAGACCAAGCATCAGGGCAATCACCACCAAAAATCTTTTCATAAACCTCCAAAAGACTCGAGCCAAGGATTCTCGAGGACTTCTCGAAATGAAAATTTGACTGAGGATGCTCTAGTTTCCCGAGGAAGCGCTTCCATGTCAAGGGGGTATTGTTGCAATTGAACAAGGAGTTACCTTTTATTTCAAGGCAACTCCTTATTTGGTCATCTGTTCTTTATCCCTTGACCACAATGTTCACCAAGCGCCCAGTGATATAAATTTCTTTAACTGTTTCTTTGCCGTCCACATATGCCTTGATGCTCTCGAGTCCTCGAGCCAGTGCAATCGCTTCGGCGCTGCTAATGTTGCTTGGTGCTTCGGTTTTTCCGCGCAACTTGCCATTAACCTGAACCACCAATTCAAAACTGTCTTTGACCAATTTACTCGGGTCAAAACTGCGCCAATGTTCCAAATGCACACTGCTTGTATGCCCTGTCTTATTCCAGATTTCTTCGGCAATGTGTGGCGCATATGGGGCAAGCATGGTATTAAAAGTCTCGAGCGCAGTTTTCCATTCGGGCGTGTTGTAGACGGGGCTGCGCTTGGCTTTTCCTAAGAAATTAGATAACTCCATCATTGCGGCTATGCTGGTGTTGAACTTAAAAAGTTCGGTGTCCTCAGTCACTTTTTTCAGGGCATAATGAATCGCGTACTCGAGGTCGGGCAAACTGGTGTTTTCGTCGGTTCGGTCTGGTTGGTCAAAGTACAAACTCCAGACTCGCCCAAGCCAATTTGCTAAGCCATTCACGCCCTTTGGAGCCCACGGTCCACCTTGATCCCAAGGTCCAATAAATTGTAAGTACAGACGAATGGTGTCTGTACCGTACTCAGCAACTAAATTCTCGGGGTCTGCCACATTTCCCCTGGACTTGCTCATTTTTTCGTTATCCTCGCCCAGAATAATCCCTTGGTTCATTAAACGAATAAACGGTTCGCCAAAATTTATTAAACCAAGGTCACGCATGGCTTTTGTCCAGAACCGAGCGTACAGCAAGTGCAGAATCGCGTGTTCGATACCGCCCGTGTACCAGTCGGCAGGACCCCATTTGTTGACCAATTCTGAATTGATGGCGCTTTCGGTATTTTTTGGGTCAAGAAAGCGGTAATAGTACCAACTCGAGTCTACAAAAGTATCCATTGTATCCGTATCACGCACGGCTGCCCCACCGCACTTTGGACAGATGCAATTCTTCCAATCCTCGAGTAAGGTTAAGGGGCTTTGACCAGTTGGTAAGAACTCTGGATTTTCGGGCAGTAAAACTGGTAAATCCTCTTCTGGCACTGGAACTTGTCCGCAATCTGGGCAGTAAATAATTGGAATCGGTGTTCCCCAGTAACGCTGCCTAGAAATCAACCAATCACGCAGCCTGAATGTGGTTTTACGTTTTCCCTTACCCGTGTTCTCGAGTTCGGTCATCATTCGGGCTTTGGCTTCTGTAACATTTAAGCCATTCAAAAAATCGGAGTTTATCGCCACGCCATCGCCAGTGAAAGGTTTATTTTCATCCCAGTCAGACGGGGTTTGTACGGTACGAGTAATCTCAAGGTTAAATTTCTTGGCAAAGTCCCAATCGCGGGCATCTTGGGCTGGCACACCCATAATGCTACCCGTACCATATGTCACCAATACATAATCGGAAATAAAAATTGGAATTTCTTTACCTGTAAACGGATTAGTCGCATAAGACCCAAGGAACACGCCAGTTTTTTCTTTGCCTTCGGCAGTACGGTCAATATCTGAAGCGAGTTTTGCCACTGCTTGATAAGCACTGACTTCCTCGAGCTTATCAGGCTTCGTGAGTGCAGCTACCATCGCGTGTTCTGGCGCAAGTACCATAAAAGTCGCACCAAAAACCGTGTCGGCTCGAGTCGTAAAAACCGTTAAAGCACTGGCTGGCGTGGCAAAATCAAGTTCTGCGCCAACGCTCTTACCAATCCAATTGGTTTGCATGACCCGAACCTTTTCTGACCACTCGAGACCATCAAAATTCAGCAGTTCCTCGGCATAATCGGTAATTTTCATGTGCCATTGGCTCATTAAACGCCGTTCAATCAACGCTCCAGACCTATCGCCGCGCCCATCAATCACTTGTTCATTGGCAAGTACGGTGTTATCCACAGGGTCCCAATTGACAAAAGATTCTTTTTTGTACGCCAAGCCCTTTTTGTAAAACTGCACAAAAAACCATTGATTCCATTTGTAATACTCGGGGTCACAAGTTTTTAATTCAGTCGTTTCCCAATCAATCATTGTTCCCATGCGCTTAAATTGCATGGTCATGTACTCGATGTTGCTGTATGTCCACTTGGCAGGGTCAATGTTATTTTTAATCGCCGCATTCTCGGCAGGCAAACCAAAGGCATCAAAACCCATTGGGAACAGCACTTCATAGCCTTTCATTCGCATAAAACGCGCTCTGGTATCTGGGATACTAAAAGCGTACCAATGCCCAATGTGCAAATTTCCGCTTGGGTACGGGAACATGGTTGGCATGTAGTGCTTAGGTTTACTCGAGTGCAAATCGGTTTTATAGAGCTTCGTGGTTTCCCAATGCTCGCGCCAACGCGGTTCGACTTCGTGTGGATTGTACTTTTCTAAACGTTGTTTTTCTTCGGTCATAAGTTCCTCGAATTTTTGGAGAGAAGGCGAAAATAAAAAAGCCCCAGACATAACACTGGGGCTTTACTCGATATGAAAACTTAATCGAGTAAAGCCCCTAATAGTGGTAGTCCAGAGCGGATCATGGATTTAGTTTAGCCCACACAAGGCGGGTTGGTCAATCATAGAGCCTCCAAAAGAATGTCATTTCATCGTTAGTCACAGGACAGACACGGGGGTGTCTTGACCATAAACGCGCACCTGACGGGCATGGTCGCCTGTCCCTACAGTTATGGTATAAAAAATGCGTGAGGTAGGGGCGAATCCCCGTGTTCGCCCTGATTCTCCATTCACGCATTCAACAAAAATTCCTAAAAATCTCAGACCTTTTGGAAGCTCTTGGTCAATCGGGCATCAATAAAATTGTCACAGGCTTTCTATAGAATGCAGCCTCATGTGGCGTTGGTTGGCAATGATTGCTGTTATTGGCTTGTACTTGGTGTTTCGCCCAAGTGTCGCGCCGTGGTTGATTTGGCTGGCATTCTTAGGGGCATTGCTGTGGTTTTTGTACCGCCCAGCCCCTAAAATCGAGGTGTTGCGAATTCTCGAGACTGCCCGAACCTTTACCGAAGAAGCTGTGGCAATTCGGCTCGAGGTGCGGGTGAACAGTTGGTTGCCAATGCTTTTAACCCTGTCAGAAAACGTTCCTCTGACTTTAATTCCAGACCGCAATGTCGGTTTAAGCGGTTTATTTTGGGGCAGCAGTTCGCACCGTCTCGAGTACCGTGTTTTGCCAAATATGCGGGGTGAATTTCATTTCCCGCCACTGAGCTTAAATTGGAGCGACCCACTGGGTTTATTTTTTCGCTTTTATAAAATTCCAGCCAACACCAGCACACTACTGGTTTATCCCGGGCTACACGCGCTTGAATTGCCCGATTTGGTACGTCCGCTACTGGCAGATGGTCCTCGGGCGAAGGTCTTTGGTCTCGAGGACGCGCTTTCTTTGCGTGGGGTCAGGGATTATGTGCCGGGTGATGAGTTGCGCCGAGTGCATTGGAAACAAACCGCTCGCTTTGGCACGGATAACGGGCGGTACTTGCGTTTAGTGGTGCGAGAATACGAACAAGTGGCGGCGACTGGGGTGCATGTTCACCTTGATTTAAGCGCTAAGGGCAGGATTGGCGAGATTTTTTTGGAAAGTGCTACGCGCCTAGCGGCTAGTTTACTGAGGAGCGCTCATCTTCAGGGTTTACGAGTCAGTGTTTCTTGTGCTTTAGCCAGCACCGAAAGTGGCTCGAGTTTCTTGGCGTTAGAACGCACCCTTATGCTCTTAGCCACCTTAAAACTCGAGCCAGACGCACCGTTATTTGTGCCTTTGCCCGAAGCTGGAGCAAACCTGATTTTAATTACTGAACGCGCCCCTGCCGAATTGGTCACGGGCGCAATTCAGGCTCGTGCCAGAGCCGCGAGGGTTTTGGTGATTGCCATGCCCGAAGGATTTTACCTCGAGCCGGGCGAATCGGGGCGAGCCGTCCATCACGC
>JAYWHB010000460.1:0-3192 GCA_043777915.1 Deinococcales bacterium | reverse complement strand
CCAGCCCCGACTAAGCCTAGGTTTGTGAAGGTATCGCCTAACCACCAGACCGAGAAAATGGCAGCAAAAACTGGCTCGAGGGCGTAAATCACCGCCGTTTGAAAGGCTGGAACTAAACGCTGGGCAAAAGATTGTGCCAGTGTGGTCAGGGCAGTGGCAACCAGACCTAAAAATACGATTGGTAGCCAATTCTCGAGTATTGCTGTGGTCGGTGGCTTATTTATCAATTCTGGGGCAGCCCAAAGTAAACCAAATACCGCCACAACTGTCACTTGAACCGCCGCCAGTGGCAGGGGTTGATATTTGCTGACCACCCTGTCCATCATCACGATATAGAGCGCGTAAGAAACAGCACAACCCAAGACCCAAAAATCCCCTTCTGAAAAAGTCAGGGTTAAACCTTGGACAGACATTAAACCAATCCCAAAAAGTGCCACCGCACCCGCAATATAAGCGGTGTAGGGAACACGTTGCTTCAAAAAAGGCAGAAGTAGCGGCACAAGAATTACATTTAAGCCAGTGATAAACGCTGCCCTTGAACTCGAGATGCTAGTTAAACCAATAATTTGCGTGATGTAGGAAATAAACAGCACCAAAGCAATTAAACCGCCGTCTATCCAGAGTTGACGGTTAGCCAGACGCAACCACGGCGAGAGAACCAATGCAGCCACCAAAAAACGAGTCGAGGTTAAGGCAGCCGGCGAAAGGCTTTCAACTGCATTTTTAACAATTGGAAAGGTCGTACCCCAGACCACGGTCACAAAAACCAGTACCGCCACACCCAAATAACTTATTTTTGCTCGAGTCACTTGGTCAGCTTAACATTCTCGAGAATACTCCGAGCGGCGATGATTTCGTCCATATTGATGCTGTGACCCAAACCTTTGTAAATTCGTTTATCTACTTTCGCGCCAAGTTTGGTCAGAATTCGGGCGCTCTCCTCTACCCTGCTCAAGTCAATATGAAAATCTGCTTCGTCACAACCAATAAACACAGGGGTCTCGAGTAAGGGCTGCCCCATTTTGCCAACTTCGGAATCCGAGCCGATTAAGCCACCCGAAAAAGCAATTATTCCACCAAATCGCCCACCGTGCCGCACTGCATACTCGAGGGCAAGACATGCCCCTTGCGAAAAGCCAAGCAAGACAATTTTTTCAAGTGGTAGATTCGTTTGTTGGATGGCTTGCGAAACCGTCTCGAGGGCGGAGGTCAGCCAAGGTTCGTTTTCGGACACAGGGCGAATAAAACGCTGTGGATACCAAGTGTTATTTTTGGCTCGAGGAGCAATGAAAACTGTGTCTGGAATTGCCAAATGCGTAGAGAGACCAAGAATATCTTCTGGACTCGAGCCTCGCCCGTGCAGCATAATTACGGCTTGCTTGGCGGTTTCTGACGTACCAAATATCAAGGGTGGAATGCTTTGGTGGAGTTCATTCATGGGTTCATCCTATAAAAAATGACGAAGCGAATTGCCTCGTCATTTTGGTCTTATGGCTTAAGCCTCAGCCAGCAGCGCTTGTAAATCCAAAGCCAGAGTAACCATTGCTAAGTTTCCTGCTTGGTCTCGAGGGTAATCGGCTGGGTCACGGTCACGGTAAAGTTCCACGCCGTTTCCATCTGGGTCACGCAAGTAAATCGCTTCCGAAACCCCGTGGTCTGATGCGCCCTCGAGTGGGTAGTGATGCTCGAGGAGTTTCTTTAAGGCTTTTGCCAATTCTTGGCGGTTCGGGTACAAAATCGCAGTGTGGTAAAGCCCTGTACTACGCCGAGGCGGTGGCGGAGCGCCAAGGCTTTCCCAAGTGTTTAAGCCAATGTGGTGATGGTATCCACCCGCCGATAAAAAGGCGGCACTATCACCAAGGCTCTGGGTCACATCAAAACCGAGGATGTCGCGGTAGAATTTTAGGCTGCGGTCTAAGTCAGCCACTTTAAGGTGAACATGCCCGATGCGGGTTTCTAGGTGAATACTCATAAGTTAAAATAACAGATGGCTCGAGAATTCGCCCAAGCCATCTGGTTTATTGTTTAGGCGGCTGGTGCGGCGGCTTGGACATCCAAAGTAATTTTTACTTCGTCGCCGACCAAGACTCCGCCAGCCTCGAGTGCTTGATTCCAAACCAAGCCCCATTCTTTACGGCTGATTTTGGTTGTGCCAGAAGCAGCGATTTTGGTGTTGCCCCACGGGTCTTTGGCTTGCTGGCTGGTTTCGACATCTAAAGTCACGGCTTTGGTTTCGCCGCGAATGGTTAGGTGTCCTTCAACTTTGTAGTTGTTAGCGCCAAGGGCAGCAATGTTGGTACTTTTGAAAGTGATGTTGGGATGGGTGGCACTGTCAAAGAAATCTGCGGCGTTTAGGTGTCCGTCACGCCCTGCATCTTTGGTATTGACTGAAGCGGTTTCGATGGTGGCTTCTACGCCGAGCAATTTACCTTGTTCGTCCAATTCTACTCCGCCACCACTGACCTTAAAACTACCGCGCACGGTGCTAATCATCATATGGCGAACGGCGAACTCGAGGCTGGTGTGGGATGGGTCTATATTCCAAGTTTGGCTCATGATTGTTTCTCCTTAATGCTCGGATTTCTTGTAGCACTCCGAACTTAAGAGCAGTATATAAAATATATTGGTATATTGTGTAAACTAAAATACATCCAAAGGTGCTATGATATTTCCATGACAGAAGTCGCTGTTCTCGAAAAGTTAGAAAATGAACACAGCACAGGGCTATGTCCTGCCGTAAATGCCATTGGTATTTTGCAAGAAAAGTGGGTGCTGTACATTGTGCGTTCCTTGCTCGAGAACCCCAAAGGCTTTAATGAACTGCGCCGAGCGATTGGCAATTGCAACCCCAGCACTTTATCCGAACGGCTTGAAATGCTCGAGAAAAACGGGATTGTGCTAAAAACTGTAGAAAGCTACATGCCACCACGCACCAGTTATGAACTGACCGAAGCAGGGTTTTCTTTGCAGCAAGTAATTGCCGAAATTGATTGTTGGGCAAGGCGTTATTTAGCCAGCACTTAAGCCACTTCAGCTTCAGTATCGAGTAATTCAATTAAGCTGTCGGCTTTTGCTCGTAGCATTTGTGTTTGGGCATATAAATTTGCTTCAGTATCATCATCACCAGACTGACGCAACTCAAGAATTCGTTTTTGGGTCACTTGTAAAGCATCTTCTAAAGACTCAATTAAC
>JAYWHB010000459.1:0-3192 GCA_043777915.1 Deinococcales bacterium | reverse complement strand
AAGCTGCTGCTTTTATACCGCCGTTGCTGGTGCAGCCCCTCGAGTACGGTTTTGTGGCAACCAATTACCCGACTGATTTAAGCGCTCGGCTTTTACCTCCTGGCTCGAGTGCTGATATTTCTTTGGCGTACCAATTGCCTAAAATCAATCCACGCAGTGCAAACCCATTTGTGTTTAGTATTTATTACTTGGTGGTCAATGATTCTAAAGGCATTGTCTCACAAAGCCCAAGTGAGCAAAAAGATGATTATGTACCTGTGCAGTCAGTTCAAAATAATCCAGATCATCCAATTCGCACACTAGATGGCACAAAATTGCACCGCTATCGTTTTGCTGAACCACGTTGTGGTATTCGTATTGCTGATGATGGTAGTAACAAAAAGTATTACTCGGTCACTCGAGGTATCTCGAGCAGCCCGTGGTTTGCAGAACTAAACCAATTGAATTGTAACTTTGGGGCTTCGGGGCAACGTTCAGAACAATTTAGTATTCCAGCCATACCAGTAGATGTGGCTACTTTTGATGGTATTACCTATGTGCTAGGCAGCATTGGCAGTAGCCCAAACCGCAATGCCGTCATTTGGGCGGTCAATGCCAATGGTCAGAATTATAATTTGAACAACTCACCTTTCCCATACATTCTCGATTTTGGTGGTGATGATACCCCAAGGGCAATCCGCACCGACAGCAATGGAAACATTATTGTCTACGCTGGTGTTGATTTTAATTTGGGTGTGGCGCGGTTATTGCCAAGCGGTGCTTTGGATACCAGTTTTAACACCACAGGTCTTCGCATTTGGGACGCAGGGGGTTCGGACATCGCTCGAGCCATGACTTTAGATGATGCTGGTAAAATCGTGGTCTCGAGTACCACAGGTGGTATTTGCAGTGTGGCTCGATTCACCACTACAGGTGTTTTTGATACAACATTTGATACTGATGGCAAAGTTGCCTTACCCGCCTCGAGTGTTTGTACTGAAATGATTAACGATCCCGGCAGTAACCCAAATAGAATTGTCGTGGCTGGTGCATCAAGTAATAGTTTTGTCTTCACTCACTTAAATAACAATGGTTCAATCAATACCTTCTTTGGCACAAATGGTATCGCCAGTGTGACAGTCGGTACAAACCCAGTCATGAATGACTTGAAGGCTTATCCCAATGACGATGGCGCGAATGTCGGGAAAATAATCGCTGTTGGCAGTGTTTTGGATAATAGCAATCCTTCTAATCCTCATCAAAACATTGCCATTGTTAGATTAAATCTTTTTGGCATTCCAGATACAACTTTCTCGAGCGATGGTATTCACCTCGAAGACCTAGGTTTAATCGCAGCAAATCGAGAAGATACAGCCAGTGGTGTAATCCTAATTAATAACCAAATTTATGTTCTAGCGACCGCTTATATTAGTCCCAATAATCAAGGCAGTTTTGCAATTGCTAAATTCACCAATACTGGTGTTTTAGACACAACCTTTAACGGTACAGGTAAGAAATTACTGCCTCATTTATACGGCGGGTACGAACAAATGGTGGTGGCTGTATTTAGCGGCGCTGACATTTTAATGGCGGGGAAACTCGAGAGTTCTATTGTGCCGTATGGCTTTGTCTTACAAAAATTTCCGATTGATAACTCTGGTATTTGAATCCATATTTTCAATTCTGGTATTTGAATCGGTCACTCGGTATTCGCCTTCTCGAGCCACAAAGGAGATTTATGAAAAAGAAGTTATTGATTTTAGGTTGTGTCTGCATGATGTTCCTCGGACAAGCCCAAGCCAAACCAATGGACTATGCTGGAGCAAACGCATTGGCTGTTCGACTGTACCAAGCTGGACTCGTCTGGATGGCTGATGCGATGTTTAGGGCATTAGACGAACGAGGTTGTTACGACGGAGGTGGCTTGTAATGCCATCAGAACCCACGGCAGATTCATTGCTCCCAGAACCCCAAGTAGATACATTGCCGCAACAACAAGAACCCTACACCCCACCGCATCTCGAGCCACAAGAACATTATGTGCTGGTCACAGGACTGAGTATCTAATGACAACTAGTTGGACTGAAAAGCTATTTAACCAAACCTACGTGAATGCCGAAGGGTTACGGCATTCACGTCAAAGCACACGCAGTCAATGCGATTTACTACTGCGTTTACTGGACTTAAAAACCTCGGATACAATTCTTGATTTGGCTTGTGGGCATGGGCGGCACGCCCTCGAGTTGGCAAAGCGTGGTTTTACTTGTGTTGTGGGTTTGGATTACTCCGAAGCTGCCCTAGACCACGCTCGAGCCGAAGCAAAAAGCTGTTCGTTAGCCCTCGAGTTGACAAAAGGCGATATGCGAACCCTCGAGTTTAACCAGCAATTTAGGGCTATTTATAATCTGTACAATTCGATGTTCTACTGGGACGACATCACCCATAATACAATCCTGCAAGGGGTTTATAAGGCATTACAACCAAATGGATATTTCTTACTCGAAGTTTATAACCGCGATGCCAAAGTCCTTGAAAAACTGCTCGAGCAATACCCTTTTTATGGTCGTTGGAAAAGCCTTAAACGCTATTTGAGTTTAGTCAAACGCTATAATTTGTACACCATCACCACCTCAAAATTTGACCTTGAAAAAGGTGTAATGCACGGTACGAAAACAATTCGCACTTTTGGTAAAACCCTACAAACTGATACTTTTGCGGTACGCTTATACACCTTAAACGAATTAAAAACCATGCTTGTAGCTAACGGATTTATTGTCAAACAAATCGTCTCGAGTCCCGACGGTGGAAAGTTTGTACTCAACAGCCCACGTTTAATTATAATTGCTCGAAGAGGAGATAATCATGAAAAAAATACTATTTTTAGCCAGTAGTTTTGTGTTCTTAACGCTTGCTTATGCCGAACCTGTATTGCCAAAAGCCTGTACATTACTAACTGTCAAAGAAGTCACCGCTTGGTTGGGGACTGGTTTTAGCCCACAAGAAAAATCTGATAAAGCCCCAATCACGAAATCTGGTAGCAACCAAGTGACTGGTACTGCCCCCTCGAGTAACTGCGCCTATGTGTCAGAAAATGTTGGTCTGAATCTCGAGGTGATTGCTTTTGAATCAGCCAAAATCGCTTTGGAACAAGCCAAAGCCCGACAAGAAGTCATGAAATTTTCAATGCCGAACGTAAAAATTGTGCCACTAGAC
>JAYWHB010000458.1:0-8912 GCA_043777915.1 Deinococcales bacterium | reverse complement strand
CTGCCCATTGAGGTCTTCAATCACATAGAGCCAGTATTTGTTGCCAAGGCGCATGGCTTTTTGGAATTCGTTTGGGGTCATGGTGACACCTTGAGTCTGCCAAATCGAGCCAGTGGTTTTGAGTTCTATCAGCCGTACTTCTGCACCATCTGTACTTCTGGATTCAATATCATAGCCGCAGCCTTTGTCTCGAGATGGAGAATCACTTGGAATTCTGCCTTGACTCAATTCATATTCTATTGCCAGTTTCATACCGCGCAAATCTGTTTCCTGAGTTGTGGATTCTTGGCGTTCCTCGTTTTCTTGTTTTTCCCGTTCAGCATAGACAAAAGACTTAAACCGTTTTTGAGGTTGATTGTTTTTAGGCTTTTTTGGCAGACTTTTTGCTATTTCCGAAGGTGCAGAAGGCTGATGCGCTTGGTCATCGGATGGTGCTTCTTGAAGTTCCGTTCCAGTGCTTCTGGCTTTTGACGCAGGAGATTGAGGTATTGGGGTGTTAGGGGGTTGTGTTTGTCCAGATTGACTTGGGTTTAAAGTTTTTGACTGTAAACCATCGGAGGAAAGAGAAGAATTGAGAAGTGGAATAGCAGGATGATGCGGGTCTGGAACAATATCAATGGTTTCAAGGGTCGGGCTAGGGATAAGTGAAGGGCGATATTTTTCAGGCAATGGTGAAAACTTATGTCTGTCTAAGTATGCGTGATTTTCTTGAACTGTTTCTTGAGATTTAAGAAACATCTCGAGATTAGATGTTGTACTGCCATCTTTTATTTCAAATGCCTCGGCTAGGGTTTCTTGTAGTAATTCTAATTTTGCCTGATTAATTAGCAGTTGTTTTGATCTTTTGCTATAAGCAAAATCAAATTGAAGCGTTTTGGTAAATGGCTTTTCATGAATTCTTATCGTTCGACGTACAAAAATTTTTTCTAACACAAAAGGCTTTAGACTTTTGTACAACTCAAAGGCTTTTGTTGCTGTGAGCTTTTTTTCATGCAAAATAATTCTGAGTAAGACAGATTCTTTTTCAGCTAAAATTTTTATAAATCCGAGATGCGATTTTTCAGATTGTGGTTGGGTCTGAAAAAACTCTAGCTCAAGACATGCTTTCAGACTTTTGACACCTAAACGCTCATAAAATCCTACATCACCTTTTAATTTTACTAAAAGATGTTCAACATCATCAAGTTGATAACGTTTAATTTGATCTTCTCCCAAATCACGGAAAGCTACAGTAATGGCTTTAACTAAAGAACCCTGATGAGGAATGATTTTCAAATCTTGGATTTTTTGCAACCAAATTTGTGAAGGTTCATCTTTTTCTTGTTCTTTGCGATAAATACTTGCTAAGTTCTCGAGACAATCTTCAACCACATTTAAGGTATCTTTTTTTTGATTTTCTGGTAAATCGTCAAATTTTTCAGCAATTTCAAGTAAAACGTCTATAAAATCATCGCGTAGAGGTTTTTCTTTTATTTTTAGTAGCTCAGTTAAGTTTGGATATTCATTTTTGTACTTATCGGGATATTGCAAACGATAATTCCCCAATTTTGGGTCACTTTTAAAACAGTTTTTCGATGTATAGCTGGCAATTAAAGGTAATTTTTGTAAATTTTCGATAAAATTACCCAGCAGAGTGTGGTTACGTTCAAGAATAGCTAAATTGCCTTCGGAAATTTTTTCACTGCGCTTATACATAATTTCTAAATTCTGGATAAGCATTCCGATTGTTGGTATCTGCAATCCCAAATTTTTTACCAAAGGATCTGAAATAGTAAAATAGCAAAATGCTTTTCCACTCGGTAGTGAATAATGTATATGTTTTTGCCAAGACTGACAGTATAAATTTTCTGGAAGATGCCAGCGTGGAGAATCCGTATTGTCAGGCAACCAAGGTATATTAAGTAGTCTTGGGAATTCTTTGAAGCTATCGCTACGCATTTCAAGATGCTTGAGAATCTTTTTGCGAATTTCGATATTAGATACTGAAACAGCTTGATTTTTGTTTGTTTCAAGCCACTTAATGATGTCAATATCCTTCATTTCACTTTGAACACCCAACGTCTTATAAAGCGTGTAAATTTCGGGTAGTTGTGTCAACTCTTCTTCCAGCCAGCAGTAGTCATTTGAAAAAATTGAATCCATAACCCCATTCTTAAAATATACGCCTGTAAGTAATCGCCATTTTCTATCAGCACAAAATGCAGTTTCTATATTCTTCCAGTTAGACAAGTATGCTTTAGCTATTTGAAAGTTTGTAGCTATAAACCTAATAATTTTTTGCTTAATTTCATTGTCAAAAGATTGGGTGAAAAACTTGGGTAATAGTACGGAGAAATAAGCCTCTGGCTCGAGCTTAGGTACACCCAGTTCTTCCAACCATTCATCAAATTCTGTTGAAATATCTTTTGCCAGTGTTTTTCGCACATTAAATTGGTCTGCAAAATCACCCGAACGTACAATCTCATTACCCGTACAAAATTCTTTATAGCCTTGTATTGGGAAAATTGGCAGTGCTTCGATTTCATCCCACGAACAATCATTGTCTCGCAACAGCTTAAATAGTTGTTTTGGCTTCCACTCAGCTTTGTAATAAGCCAGCATTCGCTCTGGTGTAGTCCTACTAATGACATCAAAAAAGTCCCGCACATCTGTTTCGGGTAACAATTTTATTAGTTCATTTGGTAGTAAGTTTTGCCATTCGACAGATAAACGCAGACTTTCTGAACACCAAGGGTTAAGTGTGTCATGGTGAATTTTTTCAAAAAAATACAATTGATTGGCATTATTGATTGAACCGTCTTCTGCTAGTGCGAAGTCAATTTCTAAGAATTGCTCATGGTTTTCGGCTAGTTTTGCATTGTCATAATTATGGAGATGCTGTATAAATGGCTTTATCTGTTCTAACCTGTCCACCTTATCATCGGGCAGTTTCTCATTAAGGCTAGGAAAGACACCATCCAGACCATTTAAGTAAGTCTCGAGATCGAGTTTATCAACCTCCAAATCCTCGAGTAGCTGTTCAAACGGGGCTGTAAGTTTGTGTGCAAAGTGCCAATTGCAAAAATCTCTGAGTGCATTTCGGATAGGTTCGACTACTTTTTTATCGTATAGCAATGAAGCACTTAAGTTTCTCCAAGTTTGGTCTTCGCAATAAATCCACTCACCCCCTCGAAATTCCGTGGTGCAATTTGACCAACAGGCTTCAATGAAGAAATTCAAATCTGCTCTTTGTGGGTCTGCATTTTGAATTTCTTTTAGAAAAACATAAATATCTTCTGGGTTATGATACAGCGACTCCATTATTTCTGGAATTTTAGATGCAATTTCTAAAAGTAACTTCTTATTCCATTCCGCACGGTCATCGCCTTCCCAAAGCAGATTCTTTCGATCTTGAGTAGGAAAAAAGTCTGCATTGATATGGCAGGGTAAACCTGTTTTAACACCTGTAGGTAGATAGGCAAAAAGCTCCCCAATGAACGTAGAAAAATTTTCTTTTGGAAATAAAATTGAAAACTTCTCTTTCCGAGTTCGTTTCATAGGATGACTTGCCAACCAAGTTTTTAGTGCAATAGAAATCTCCCACTCAAAATAGTGATACTCCTCGATATGATTTTCAAATAAAGCCGTTAGGCATGTTTCTTTGCGTTCTAAAGAGGTTCCATAAATAGGTTTCCCATTTCTGCTTGCTTTTAGGGAAGTTAGGTGCCGCAAAAACAGACCCGCTTTTCTAAAGACTAGGGTAACATCTCCTTCAAATTCGTTCAGTTGTGACTTTTGTAAAGGTCGTATTCCAAAACCTTGACGTAATTTTGTGTTTTCAAAAACCCAAGGCAGTTCAAATGTTGTTGCCCATCGGGGTTCATTAAACTCGAGTTCTATAGTTTTTCCTCTACTTGGCGAAAGCTGAATGGTACGTCCAGCACTTGAAACAAATGCTTCATCACACAATTGATACACGGCAATAAAACCCATGCCAAATTTACCAATGGTTTCTATATCATCTCTTTTATTACCACTTCCTATTTTTGATATGTTCTCAAAATTTTTATCAGTAAAAATAGCATTATTTCCAACATAAAAAATATCATCACAAATATCAATTTCAAAACTTGTGGCTTTTGCATCATCTGCATTTTGTATAAGCTCGTGCAGTACGGTTGCAAAACCCAGTAATCCTTGTAAATCCTTGCCGATAGCAGGAATAAGTTCGTAACCATAACCACGTTCTTCAACGACTTTCTTTTGATGTAATTTCTCGAGGTTGCTCATTATTTTCACCTTTACACAAAATTGACGCTTAAGCCTTCGGCAGTTGCCGCAGCCGCTTGGTCTTGGTCGGAAGTTACAAACTCGAGGTCAGACAAGGCTAAATTCGCAATCTGTACAATACTAATCGCTGTGGCAATATGCAGCGCATCATAAGCCCGAAGTTTATGAATCAAAATCATGTGCCGAGCCTCGAGATAAGTGCTGCTTTTGGGCTGCACAAGAATATAGTCGTTACTGCAATGTGCGTCGAAAACGGCTATACCAGCCTTTACATCAGCTTGAGTCATGACAGCTTGACGCTGTTTGGTGCGAAAAGCTGAGGCAATCTCGAGTGAAGTCAAAGAACTTGTAAAAATCGGCAATGATTTGATGTCCAAAAACATGTTCAGAACAGTAATCGCTCCAACTTCTCGAGGGTCATAGCGTTTGACCAATGCACTTGTGTCAAAGTACCTGAGCATTATCGTTGTGAGGCACGTTCTTCAAGAACTGCTTGGGTCAAATCCAGTGGTTCAAAAAGTTGAGCTAAGTATTGTTGGTACATGGTTTTTGCAGTTTTACTCGAGACTTTTGGCATAAAAAGAACCACGCCTTCGGCTTCAAGTTCACGAGCCACCCACGCTGGCGAAGGCGGGATGGCTGTTTGATGTTCAGTTTTTTGAATTGTTGCTCGAAGCATGGTCATACCTTTACTCTACTCTGTTCAAACCGTAAAACCAAGTTTGTCTCGAGGGAAAACCATAACTTAGGGTGTGCGAATTGCAAAGTTCTGTGTTTTTGCTTCACCTTTATTCAGACTCAAACTGATGTTAGGAGCGCTGGTTCGGGTTAAATGCCCAAGCAACCAAGTATCGTATTGGGTTAAACGCACATAAACTCCAGGCTTATTAGGTAAGGCACAACCGATACCAAAACTAACCACACCAACTTGACGTAAACCTGTTTGATTTGCCACATAAAGTGGTCCACCACTGTCACCTTGGCAGGTGTCAATAAAACCAGCCTCAAAACCAGCGCAAAGCATGTTACTGGTAATGGATAAACCAGCCAATTGAGTAGCACAAGCAGCATTTGAAATAATTGGCACACTGGATTCTTGAAGGTCACTTGGAAATACTTGTGGATTATTGCCGTTAAGTGCGCCCCAACCGACAATTAAACCATTGACCCCTGCTGCTGCTAAGGCTGTTTCACTAGGCAAAATAGCGCGAATGGTGTCTTTGTTACTTGGAAGCGATAATTTAAGCAAAGCAATATCATTATCATTCCCAAGGCTGTTGTAACTGGGGTGAACAATAATTTGTGCCACACTTAAGCGAGTTAATGGATTCTCGAGTTTAGTGAAACCGATGGCGACGTTAATACTTGATGCAGAACTCACAACATTGTTTTCTACTACGCAATGAGCGGCGGTCAGAACCCATTCAGGAGCAATCAGGCTGCCGCCACAAAATTGTGCATTGAATGGATTCCCCACGCTCGATTGTAAAAGCGCCACGATTGAATTCCACTTGCCACTTGGCGCAACTGTGCCACCAACAATTTGCGTGGTTAAACGACCAGAATTCACGCCTAGACTCGAGCCATAGCCAACTGGCATTTCGTGACGCACACGGAAAGAACCAGCCTTAAGGCGGTTAAAACTGTAATTGCCATTGGCATCACTTAGGGTTTGCGGCTCGAGGGCATCCGGTGAACCGTTATTGTTATCGTCTAGCCAGACAGTCCAACCACTTCGGGCGGTATCTAACCCATCTTGGACAGCATTTTTATTTTGGTCAAAGAACAATTTTCCACTGACCACTGCACTTTTTGTGACTTGAATTAAGGCGGTTTGGCTTTTACTGGGATTAGCAACACTGGTGGCAGTTACGGTTACGTTGGTACTGCTGTCTGGTGGAGTGAATAGACCAACACTGGTAATTGTTCCAGCCGAGGCTTGCCAAGTCACACCTGTATTACTCGAGCCTGTCACCAATGCACTTAAAGTCACGATTTCTGCTGACTCAAGACTTGTGGGTGCGGTGAAACTAATACTCACTTCGGGGGCGGCGGTCACATTAACGGTTGCCGAGCCAGATTTTGTGGCATCTTGTTTACTGGTCGCAGTAATGGTGACACTACCAAGTGTATTTGGGGCAGTGAACAAACCACTTTGCGAAATTGTGCCAGCACTGGCTGACCATTGCACCGAAAGATCGCCTGTACCAACAACGGCTGCATTGAATTGCTGCGCTACAAATGCTTGTACACTGACAGTTAAAGGCGCAATGCTGACGTTTTGAATACTGTTAGGGGCAGGACAAGCCGTTAAAGCACAAGCCAACAAGACCATCAAAATTTTATTCGACATAAAACAGCTTACCAAGTATTTGCAAAAATAGCCTCAAATCAAGAAAAATGCAGTTTCTAACGTTAAATACTCGAGCTTGCTAAAATTCTTTAATCGAACTCTTCCATGGTAATTCAGGTGTTGATGTGGTGTCACCGACAAAGGCATTAGCTAATTTCAGAACATAAAAACTGGAACGTTGGTCTTGCAATAAACTCATGGCGAAGCGCTTTGCAAACATCGGCTCGAGTTGCGCTACTGGCTCGAGAAGGCTGACTAGGCATTCGCAGGCATTGAGGGCAGAAATTTCTTGAACAAGCCCAAAGACTTCTCGAATCTGAAGATGCAGTTGCTCAGAAGATTTGGCTGGCTCGAGTTGGATTGCAAAAACGGCTTTCCACGCAGCAAAAACCTTGCCCTTGAGGTCACTTTTTTGAAGCTGCAAAGTGGCTTCTTTGATTTGACCAAGTGCTAAGTTGGTCTGAATCAATCCAACGGTGGTTTCTTCGCGGCTTTCAGCGACTTCTGGGTGCAGCGACTTTTGATAAAACTCGAGGGCAGTTTGAAACTGTCCAAGTTCAAAATACACATGTCCCATTCGGGCTAAGCAAAAAGCGGCTCTTAAGGTGTTACCTGTGCGCTGACAAAGCTCGAGGTTTTGTTGGGCAACTTCCAACGCTTTGGTGTATTGCCCAAGGGCGCGTAAACTGACCAGTTGGCTGTTGAGAATTACCGCCACCATGCGTTGGTCGCCCAAAAAACGAGCTTCTTTGGCACTATCCTCGAGAATGACAAGCGATTCAAGGTATTTGCCCTGAAGTTGTACAGCCGTGCCAAGGTTATTTTGTGCCACTTGTAAATTGCGACGGTCATCCAGTTGAATCAAAAGCGTTTGGGCTTGGCGCAACTCCAGTTCGGCTTGCTCGAGTTCGCCTTTGCGCCCCGCAAGGACAGCCGCGTGAATGCTTAAAAACGACTGCAAACGAACATTGACCCCTGCTCGCGCTCCGTCTAAAGCGGCTTGGGCTTCCTCGAGCTTGCCCAAAATTGCCAGAACATCGCAAAGTTGTATATACCCGATGGATTGCATAAAAGGGTTGATGGTTTTGGCGATTTCAACTGCTTCTTGGGCGCAACTTAGGGCTTGTGAGGCTCGAGCCGTGCGAGAAAATAAAGTTGACCATTGCACCAACTGTAAGACCTGTTGTTCGGTGGTTAAATCTTTAGGGTTGGCAAGTAAAAGTTCTACTTCGGCTTCTTTGAATTGACCCAAAGCTGTTTTGGCAATTCCTCGGTGTAGGGCAAAACGCGATTGCAAAGCGGGGATGGTTTCAGGTAACAACGCAGAAATTTCGACCAGACGATTGCCCAACTGATGCAGCACAAAAAAACCATCCAAGGCAGTTTGTAGCATCTCAAACTGCCTCGCCTCGAGCGCCCACTGCCAAGCAGTACGGGCATTTTGATAAATTAAATCCACATGGCGTTTGGTGTCTAAGTAGGCTTCGAGGTCTTGAGTACGGTAACGTATAGGTAGTGCTTGTAGCAATTCAAAGTAGTGTGCGGCATGAGCCTGACGGGTTTGCCCTAAGCGCTCAGGATTTTGTGCCGCTTGCTCGAGTACAAATTGCCGCAGTAGCGGGTGTAACTCAAGTCGTGTCTCAGTTAAACGCAATAAAGAACGGTCTGTCAGAGCAACAATCGCAGCGCGGCTTGCTCCACTGACGGCTCGAGCCGAAGCCAAGCTGAATTCGCCAATAAAAACCGCCAAGGAGACCAGTGTTTGTTGCTCTGCGCCCCCAAGTAAACGCCATGAAGAATCAAAAACCGCTCGGACGCTGTGATGTCGGGTGTTGCGGTCTTTAATGGGTCGCTCTAAGAAATCCAAATCCAATTGAACTTCAGCAGCAATTTCTTCTAAACTCATGTGCCGAATCCATGAAGCCGCCAATTCGATTGCCAACGGTGAACCCGCCAAGTGTTCGGTCAGCACCCCAATTTGCAATTCAATTTTGGCATCTTGGTAAAAACCAGCTTTAACGCGGGTGGCACTTTGAATAAATAAAGTTTTAGCGGCTTCAAAGTTTAAGCCAGATAACTCGAGAACCCGTTCGCTTTGCAGTTGCAGCACACTGCGCGAAGTCGCCAGCAGCTTGATTTTTGCGGCGGCGCTCAGCAAACGCTGCACCCAATGCCCAATGTCTGGCAGATGCTCTAAGTTATCAAGTACCAACAAACATTGTTTATTGCATAAATAATCGAGTAAAACCGTTTCGGCTTGACTGTTTGGTGGGGTTAAACCCAGTGCCAA
>JAYWHB010000457.1:0-8926 GCA_043777915.1 Deinococcales bacterium | reverse complement strand
GAATAATCGCATCGCCTTGATTGGCGGTAGCCGCATTAAAATCCTTGCAGAACTGCATGATGTTTGCACCATGTTGACCGAGTGCCGGACCGACGGGCGGGGCGGGAGTCGCCTTACCTGCTGGAAGCTGTAGCTTCACAAAACCAGTAACTTTCTTTGCCATGTTGTCCTCCTTCGCTCCCCGCTACTCGAGTAAATGTTCTCGAGCATGGGTGCTTAACGCGAAGTGTTACTCGAGAACCTAGTTTCTAGGAACTCGTTTGAATCCAAAAATACTTATGTTCTCGAGACTTGAACGAATTCAAGTTCGACAGGTGTTTCGCGCCCAAAGATATTGACCAAGACTTTGAGTTTGCTGCGCTCTAAGTTCACTTCCGAAACCACACCCGTAAAATCAGAGAACGGACCAGCGACAACCTTAACCTGATCGCCTTCTTTGAAACTGGCTTTGACGGCTGTTTTCTTGACCTTGACTTGTTCAATAATACCGACTTGTTTCAAGAGGTTATTGACTTCATCTACCGTTAAAGGAAATAAATCAGTTGGACGTTGCGGGTTTTTTGTTCCCACAAAACCAGTCACACCAGCCGTGCCACGCACCGTTTCCCAAGCCTCATTGAGCTTATCGGGTTCGTCTTGGTCTACGACATCCATCTGCACAAAGACATACCCTTGATAGGTTTTTTTGCGCTCGACCAGCTTCTTGCCGTCCTTACCGACTTTACCAGCTTCGGTGCTTTCTTCGGTTGGAATCAAAACCTGAAAAATCTTTGTGCCGAACATTCCCAAAGCCCGAGCGCGTTGCTCGACATTGGTCGAAACTTTATCTTCTTGTCCAACATAGGTATGAACCGAGTACCACTCAATTGCCATGTCAGCCTCCCGACGCGAGACGGAACAAGCCGTTGGTTAAGGCGGTGCGGAACAAAGTGTCCATTGCCCAGAACAAAATAGTCATGATTAGCAAAAACAACAGAACCGTTTGCGTGCCTTGCAGCACCTCTTCTCGAGTGGGCCAGGAAACGCGTTTGAGTTCCTCCCACGCTTCGCGGAAGTAATTGATCATGATTAAATCTTTTGTTCTTTGAAAGTAACGTGTTTACGAGCCACAGGGTCATACTTTTTAAGCTCGAGTTTCGCGGTCGTATTCCGACGATTTTTCTCTGAAGCATAAAAGTAACCAGTGCCAGCCGAAGACATCATTTTGATGATAATACGTGGACCATCTTTTGCCATAAAAACTCCTTCCCTCCCCCGAGGTGAGCTACTAGCTTTTAGCCATTAGCTTCTAGCTTTGGGGTGTGTTGGGATGATTCCCAACTAACGGGCTTTGGGATTGTACTACATTACGCCTTGTTTTGCACAGGGCAAATCTCACTCGAGGTTACGCCGTGCAAATCTCACTCGAGGTTACGCCGTGCAAATCTTGCCAATACTATTGCTCGAGAAAAAAGCCCCTAAATGATGAACTTAGGGGCTTGGACAATCAAGGCTAAATTTACTCGAGAATTTCTGTAACAACGCCAGCCCCAACGGTGCGACCACCTTCACGAATCGCAAAACGCAATTCTTTTTCCATCGCAATTGGTTTAATCAGTTCAACTTCAAAGTTAATCTGATCGCCAGGCATAACCATTTCCACACCTTCAGGTAAGGTCACGATTCCAGTCACATCGGTGGTACGAAAGTAAAATTGTGGTCGGTAGCCAGCAAAGAATGCAGAGTGACGACCGCCTTCATCTTTATTTAAGACATAAACACTGGCTTTGAATTTGGTGTGTGGTTTGATGCTATTGGTTTTTGAAAGCACTTGTCCACGTTCAATATCTTCGCGTTTAACACCACGAAGCAGTACACCGACATTATCGCCAGCCATACCTTCATCCAAGAGCTTACGGTGCATTTCCACACCAGTCACCACTGATTTAACAGTATCTTTCAAACCGACGATTTCAACTTCTTCGTTGACGCGGCATTTACCACGTTCAATACGACCAGTTGCCACTGTTCCACGACCAGTGATGGTAAAGACATCTTCAACTGGCATCAGGAATGGGAGGTCAACAGCCCGTTCTGGGGTTGGGATAAAGCTATCCACTGCATCGAGTAAGTTCCAGATTGCATCAACCCACTTGTTTTCTCCACGCGGGGTTTTAGGGGCTGTTACTAAGAAGTCTAATGCTTCTTTAGCCGAACCACGAACGATTGGAATATCATCACCAGGAAAATCGTATTTACTTAAGAGTTCACGAACTTCCATTTCGACTAGCTCTAAGAGTTCTTCGTCATCTACCATATCCACTTTGTTGAGGAAAACCACGATATGCGGTACACCGACTTGCTTAGCCAAGAGAATGTGTTCTCGAGTTTGTGGCATTGGACCGTCGGCAGCGCTGCACACAAGAATAGCGCCGTCCATTTGGGCTGCTCCTGTAATCATGTTTTTAACATAATCAGCGTGACCGGGGCAGTCTACGTGGGAATAGTGACGAGCGGCGGTGTTGTACTCAACGTGAGCGGTGTTGATCGTGATACCACGGGCTTTTTCTTCTGGGGCTTTGTCTATTTGGCTGTAATCTTGGGTTTCGATTGACGGATCAGCCGATGCAGCCGTGTATGTAATTGCGGCTGTGAGGGTGGTCTTGCCATGGTCAACATGTCCGATTGTACCGACGTTGACGTGTGGTTTGGTGCGTTCAAAGGTTGCTTTTGCCATAATAATTCCTCCAAAGAAATACGCCCACTCGAGGCGGGCTTATAGAATCTAAATACTGGAGCTCGCGGTCGGGATTGAACCGACGACCTCCCCCTTACCAAGGGGGTGCTCTACCACTGAGCTACGCGAGCGCTTGGAACGTCTTGCAAAAAAACACACCCTCTCGAGTGCCGCGTGAATATAGCACCAGTTGCCCAACTTGTCAAAGGCAAGCCAAGCCACTAAGTCAAAAGGCGTGTTTCTCGAGGGTTTTTCATTTGTTTCTAGTAGTCTGGGTTTTATGCGTTTCTCTTTTTGCCTACGGGTTTTATTGCTGATACTGTGTTTTTCTGGTGCTGCATCAGCCCAAAAATTTGCTTTTGGGGCAAGCCTAACTGGTGTTGGTGACTTTGGAACTGGGCTGTTTAGCACAGGATTTCCGGGAACAATTGGTGTTTCGGCTCGAGTTGAATGGTTGGATTCTTTTGCAACGGGTTTCTCGGTTCGTGCCGATGTTGGAACGAAGGGCTTAGAAGCTGGTTTGGTTTGGCGTTTAGACTTAAGTACAAATATAAATGCCACCATAAATTTTGCCTTTGCATGGCTCGAGTGGCAAAAAATAGGCTTGGTAGGGCGATTTGGACTGGAATACCGATTTTCGAGTTTTGCGCTTGCCCTCGAGTACGGCTGGCTTAGTCCGTTTACTGGCACGCCCAACATCCGCTCGAGTTGGTTAGTTAGTTTTCTTTGGTTTGTTGGGCTAAAATAGTCTTGTGGCGAAGAAAAAACAAGCAGAATTTGCGTATAGCAATCCAAAAAAACATCCCGAATGGCTGATTGGAATTGGTACAGGGGCTTTTATTGGCGTTTGGTTGGGTGTTCTGGCAGCACTTATCAATACTGACCTTGAGTGGTTTTGGGCGCTAGGGATATTACTTTTTTGCGCGGTACTGGGTGCTTTTTATATCTCGAGAATTGGTTTGCAGATTTTTGCTGGACTGATAACAGGTTTGGTTGCCCTTGCCTTGCTTACACCAGCTTTACACCCCTTAGAAGATTATTTAGATGTGACTGAATTACCCAGTCAAGCCGATGTGATTGTCAATCTTGGGGCTGGATTTTATTGCGGCACAAACGAACTCGAGGCAGCCAGTTTAGCCCGAATTACTAAAGGCTTAGAACTCTGGCGGTCTGGTTATGCCAAAACCATAACGATTACCGATGCACATGGGCTTGCCCCCAATTGCGGCAGTATTGAAGACGCAGCCCTTGATTTGATTCGTAAACTTTACCCAATCACCGCGCCAGAAATTGTGGTCTTAAAAGACATGAAAACCACCCGTACAGAAGCCGAGGCGGTGGCAAAGGAAGCCAAAGCACGCGGTTGGAAAAAAGTTCTGATCGTCACCAGTCCGACCCACTCGAGACGCACCAAAGCCACTTTTAGCCAATTAAAACTGGATGTTTTTGTGGTGGCTGCCACCGAGCCGCGCTTTGACTCGAGTTTACGCACCCCATTTGACCGATTGATGGCATTACGGGCAGTCACCAGAGAAATAGCGGGACTGCTTAAATACAGTTTATTTGGCTGGTTTTAGGCATAGCTAAAAGCGTCTTCAATATTTGATTGGTGTGAAACTATAGTACACTCCGAATCATGCCAACGACTTTAATTACTGGGGCAACAGGTGGAATTGGGGAAGCCTTGGCTCGAGAACTTGGACATCACCACCTGATTTTGCTCGGGCGAGACACTCAAAAACTTAAAGTCTTGCGTCAGTCTTTACCAAATGCCTTGAGTTTAACTCTGGACTTACAACGACCAGAGGATTTTGCCGAGCAACTCAAAAATATCCCCAAAATTGATAATCTTGTGCATAATGCTGGCGTTGCCAATTTAGGCAGTATTGAAAACATGCCGCTTTTGCAGTGGCGCGAAATGCTTGAGGTCAATTTATTATCAGCCGTTGAACTGACCAAAGTTTGTTTATCTCGCCTTCGAGCCTCAAATGGACAAGTGCTGTTTGTAAATTCTGGGGCTGGGCTTTCTGCCAATGCCAATTGGAGCGCTTATGCTGCCAGTAAGTTTGCCCTGCGTGCCTTTGCCGATGCTTTAACCGCCGAAGAACCCACTTTGCGAGTCCAAACGGTGTATCCCGGAAGAACTGCGACGCAAATGCAGCAACACGTTCGAGCGCAAGAACAGGCTTTGTATGAACCTGAAAAATATATTGACCCGCAAACTTTGGCAAAAACCATACGCCATATGCTCGAGATGCCACGTGATAGCGTTCTAAAAGATGTCATTGTGAACCGTCCAGCATGATGCCGTGGCAAGAACTTAATTGGCTCGAGGTTGTACAGACTTGGCTCGAGACTCAGTTCCCAAAAATCGACAAGCTCGAGATGGTGCATTCTGGAGCAAGTGCATACTGGGGCATTACCTTTCTCGAGGGTCAAAAACTGCATTTTAAGGCAGTGCCACTCAGGTTAGCTCGAGAAGTAATCCTCACGCCTTGGTTAGCGCAATTCTCGAGCTACACACCAACGGTTTTGGCGACTGAACCGAGTTTAGGTTGGTTGCTGACCAAAAGCGCTGGCGAAACTCATTTAATACATGATGCAAACGTAAAGCATTGGCACGAAGCGTTACGCACAATGTCCGAATTGCAAATAGCTACTTTAGCGGAGCATCAAGCCATTCAGGGGACTGGTTGTAAAATTCTTGAGCCAATTACTGCAATTGCCCAAGCCAAAGCCATTCTTGAATCCAGCACCGATGAAAACGCGCCTCGAGCCTTGCAGAACTTAAATCAGATTCAACTCGAGGGTTTGGATTTACTGCCACTTGCCCTTGCACATGGCGATTTTCACCCGATGAATGTGATTTCGCCCAGTACCATCATTGACTGGTCAGATGCCCTCATCACCCATCCTTTTGTTGACCTTGAGCGTTTCCTGCGCTGGATTATGGGCAATTCCAAACCACACCACTGGAGTCCATTCTCTAACACTCGAGAACTCGAGCCAATTTTTATCAGGGCGTACCTCGAGCCTTGGGCAGATTTTGCACCACTTGAAAAACTCGAGCAGGTATTCAGGGCAACCCGTCCGTTTGGCATGGCTGTGCTGTTGGTCAATGCTCGAGCCAATGCTTTTGCGGGACGGTCGCTTGAGGCATTTTACATTCGACAACTGACAAAAATTATCTCCTAAATACTTACACGAAAACCCTCTCCTGCGCTTTTTGCGGGATGAGGGTGTCGCGCCTAGGCGCGGCGGGAGAGGGTAGGTCAAAATGCGCTTTCGTTTGGCTCAAGGCTTTGGTACACTTGCGCGTTATGTTATCTACTTCTGCCATCCGCGAGAAATACTTGTCCTTTTTTGAATCCAAAGGGCATTTGCGTTTTCCTTCGCATCCAATTCCAGTCTATACCGACCCAACACTGATGTTTAGTGTGGCAGGGATGTCGCAGTTTAAGCCGCAATTTGTCGGAGCGCCAGCTAAGTTTATGGGCATCGAAGGCGAGTGGAAACGGGTCACCACCGCCCAAAAAGTCATCCGAATTGGCGACATCGAAAATGTGGGGCGAACACTGCGCCATTGTTCTTTTTTTGAAATGATGGGCAATTTTTCGTTTGACAGTTATTTCAAAAAAGAAGCTATCGAATGGGCATGGGAATTTATCACCAGTCCCGACTGGCTTGGGTTTGAGGCTGACAGAATCTATGTGACCATCTATAAAGATGACGAAGAGGCTTTTGGTTACTGGACACAAAATGTTGGTTTAGACCCAAGCCGTATTAACCGCTTTGATGCCGACGAGAATTTCTGGCCCCAGAACGCACCATTAAAAGGTCCAAACGGTCCATGTGGTCCATGTTCTGAAATTTTTTATGACCGTGGCGAGGCGTTTGGCATAGACACTTGGGAAGATTACGCCAAGAACCCAGAATCAGACCGCTTTCTCGAGTTCTGGAATTTGGTGTTTCCGGGCTACAACCGCTCCGATGGCGAGGACGGCTCTGGCGCACTCGAGGATTTAGGGCGTAAAAACATTGATACGGGCTTAGGGCTAATTCGGGCAGCCCTGATTTCGCAAGGTGTGCAGGATTTATACGACACCGACGATTTTAGACCCCTGATTGCGGCGGTTGCAAAACTATCTGGTAAGCCATACGAAGGGACAAAAAGCGTTTCTCACCGCGTCATTGCTGAACATATCCGCATGGTGACGATGACCCTAACCGATGGTTTAACTTTTGGGACAGCCGAACGCGAATACGTGGTTCGTAAAGTCATGCGCCGAGCCTTGAGACACGCTTACCTTTTGGGCTTGAAAGAACCAGCCCTTTACACCCTCGTGCCAATTGTGGTGCAAACCCTAGGCGCTGCCTTCCCAGAGCTAAACGCGGCGGCTGACAGTGTGGCAAAACAAATCAGGCTCGAAGAGACCAGTTTTCTCGAGACCCTAGGCAAAGGTATTTTGCGTTTAGAGAAATTACTCGAGACCAAAAAATCGGGTGATATTTTGTCTGGTGATGATGCTTTTACGCTTTACGATACTTACGGCTTTCCACTGGATTTAACCAAAGAAATTGCTGAGGAACGCAGTGTTGGCATAGACGAAGATGGCTACAAAGCTGCCTTGAAAAAAGCCCAAGCACTGGCTCGAGGCGCTTCTAAGTTTAAGCGTGGACTCTTTGAGGGGCAAAATAATCTGCTCGAGAATGTGCCAGCCACGGTTTTTAATGGGTACTCGAGTACCCAAGCCAGTGCCAAAGTTGTTGCACTGGTTGTGGGTGACGAACTCGTCTCGAGTGTGACCGAAGGTGCTTTGGTGCAAGTGGTTCTCGAGTCAACCCCGTTTTATGCCGAGAGTGGCGGACAGGTTGGCGATACGGGAATGCTGCATTGGGTGATTTCCACGCATCAAAGTGGTGAAATTGCCATTTCCAATACTTTCAAAACGGCTCAAGGGGTCTTTGTCCATGAAGGTACAGTCTTGCGAGGTACATTGAAAGTAGGGGAGACTATTGAAGCCAGTGTTGAATCCTCGGCGCGTCGGGCGACTGAACGGCATCACACCGCTACGCACTTACTGCAAGCTGCACTTAGAGCAGTTCTAGGCTCGAGTGTCAATCAGGCGGGTTCGTATGTTGCGCCAGACCGTTTGCGTTTTGATTTTACCCATGCCGAAAGTGTCTCGAGCGACGAACTGGCTAAGGTCGAAATGTTGGTTAATCGCTGGATTCAATCAGACTTTGCTGTCACATCCGAAAACATGAATCTCGAGGATGCCCGTAAGACTGGAGCAATGGCATTGTTCGGCGAGAAATACGGCGATGTTGTGCGGGTTGTCTCGGTGGGTGGCGATGTCTCGAGCATTGGGATTTTAGAAACAGTTAAACTCATCTCGAGTAAAGAGCTTTGTGGTGGGACGCACGTGCCAAGCACAGGTTCAATTGGTGCGTTTGTAATTGTAAGCGAAGAAAGCATTAAAGCTGGTGTGCGCCGCATTGAAGCACTGTGTGGCGAGTCTGCTGTACAGTACACCCGTCACGCCCTCGAGTTACTGCAAAAGGCATCACGCGCCCTGACTACTACACCAGAAAATCTGACTGAACGGCTCGAGAAGTTGTTTGACGAACAAAAAGCCGCCAACAGGGAAATTACAAACCTCAAAGCTGCCGTGGTTCGCGCCCAAACTGCGGGTGGGGCAAATGTGGATTCACTCGAGCTTGGTGGATTCAAGGCAGCCCGTCTGCAACTCGAGGGCGTAGAGGGTGGGGCATTAAAAACCGCAGCCGACGACCTGATGGACAAAACCAAAGCCGATATTGTTGTGGTTGGGTCTGGCGGCGGCTTGGTGGTCAAGGTTTCTAAGGAAGCCAATGCCAAGGGTATTAAGGCTGGCGACATTATTCGTAAACTGGCTCAAGCTGGTGGCGGTAACGGCGGCGGCAGCCCAGCCATGGCGCAAGCTGGTGGGATTAAAGATGTTGGCGCGGCATTGGCGGCACTCGAGAGCGTTTTCTAATAGACTGTACTTATGACCCAAGCCAGAATTACCCGCGTTAGGCTCGAGAATTATAAAAGCATCAAGTATTGCGATGTGACCCTCGAGCCTATTACGGTACTGGTTGGACAGAATGGCAGTGGGAAAAGTAATTTTTTAGATGCGCTCTAAGTACACGTCAAAACCCTAAGAACGAATCGATTTTCGTGTT
>JAYWHB010000456.1:0-8936 GCA_043777915.1 Deinococcales bacterium | reverse complement strand
GGAGAATCGTAAATCGGAATGTCAAAAGTGTGTAATGCGCCGCCCATAGCTTTTTTACGCAATTCCCAATAGCGATGCCACGTTGGTAAATTAGCCTTGAAGGTACTGAGTAAATTCTCAAAGACCTGAACTGGAATATGGTTACGCGCCAAACTCATCTCGAGACTGCTGTTGTAGCCTCTGGCACGCATATTAAAGACATAAGCCTTGATACTGCCCTGCAAAGTCGCCGCCAAAGTGTTCTGAAAAGCCAGATGTCCATCGGCGTAAGCCTCCCATGCCCCTTGACGCACTTTAGAATCTGTGTTGGAAAGTAATTCGCCAACACTGGTGTGCGAGACTACTTCGCCACTTGGCAAATTTACAAATTTCATATCCGCGTCGGTGGCTGCATTCGAGGCGTTATACGAAGCGCTTAAAGGTTCTTGGACTTGAGCCAAAAGCATTTCGGTTTCACTGTTGCGGATATGGGCTTTTTGAGCTTGCAGCACCCGTAACGAATGCTTGTAGCGCTCTAAACGAGGCTCATCTTGAAACAGTTGCTCGAGATGGCTTGGGGCAATGCTCAGTAGCTCTGGACGCATAAAGGCGGCTGCGCCCGAAAAAGCCGAGTACGCCGCGCCAGCCTCGGCGTACAAGCTCGAGTAATGGGTATTTGTGCCTTCGGTGGCTTGCAACAAACTTGGGTACATGGTCATGATTCGAGCCGCTAAACCCAGTCGGTCACGGGTTTCTAAGGCTTCAAAAAGCAGGCTGCCAGATTCGGCTAAACGCCCCTCGAAAACCGCGATTTGCGCCCCCGAAGTTCGCACTGCCTCGAGTGATAAGCGCCAATCGGTTTCGGAACTAAAAACCGATTCTAAATCCCAAGTTTGCTCTTTTTTTAATTCGCTGCGTTTTGGTAAGGTCATAGAATCAGTGTACGCTTTTCACCACTTTCAAGACTAGAAGCCGATGCAACTAAAGATGCGTCTTAAGGTTTGTTAATCAAATTCCGGTGTTTAACTTCACAAAAATGCGTTATGCTTAGAGATGTGAAACCGATTTTTTTTGTCACTGCGGTCAGCCTCTTGGCACTGGGGCTTGCCAGTGGGGGCATTGCTAAGAATCAATACCGTTTGGCTGCGATTGCCCAATTTAAGCTCGAGCCAGACCGTGAAGATGGAACTCGAGCCGTGGCTTGTACCTTTTGTCATATCAACAGCACCGGTGCTTCACCTTGGAATCCGTTTGGCTTAAATTTACGCGAGACCTTTCGCAAAGAAACCAATCAAATGGCATCATCGGATACCCGCATCAAAGACGCACTTTTTAAGGTGCTGGTTAAAAAACTAGACAGCGATGGCGATGGTTATTTTGATGCTTTAGAGGTTTACGCTGGCACATTACCGGGCAATAAAATCAACACCCCAACCCGTAACTCAAAAGACTTAGAGGCAGCTTTTACGGCTTCTGGTGGTTTTGCCCAATTCAAAGCCCCTTAAGTCAAAAAAGCATCAGCATTGCCCAAACTGCACCAGTGTTGCGAAATCCTTCAATCAAGCCTCTATGAACGCCCTCGAGCGCCCAAAATCAGTAGACTCGAGGCAGCCATCGCCGCCACCAACAACCACAAAACCAACTGATAATCCCCTGTTTGGCTGTGCAGTAAACCCGCCACAAAAGGCACAAACGCCCCAATAAGGGCTGAGAATAAACTGACCATGCCATTGACTTGTCCATAAATACTTGGGTCAAATAATTCACCAAGCAGCGCCGCTCGAGTTAAAGTAATTGCGCCGTTGGTTGCCCCATAAAAAAGCACAAACCCCCAAATACCGACATCTGTGGCACTGGTTAAAAATAAAATTCCGAGTCCATGCACCGCAAAAGTCAGACTCGATAACAAAATTAAAGTTGCTCGAGAAGTCAGGGAAGTAAAAAATACCCGCCCAACCAACTGTAAGACCCCAATACTTCCCGCCACCAATGCCGCAAACGCCCCAGAATAACCACGTTCACGCAACAATGGCACGAGATGCGGTGCAAGCACCCCAACCGCCGTGCGTCCCAAGGCAAACGCTAAAGCCACACTCCAGAAAACTCGAGTTCTGAGAAAATCAGTCTTCACCACTGACACAGATTTTTCGATGTCTGGTGTAGTAGGTAAACCATCCACGCTCAAACCAAGGTCAGATGGATGACGACGCACCACCCACCACAAAAGCGGCGCAGTCAAAAACATCAGTATTGCCAAAACTTGCACTGCACTACGCCAGCCCAGCAACTCGAGCAGCCAAGTGTCAAGCGGCACAAAAATGGTACTGGCAAGCCCAGCCACCAGTGTAATGCTCAGCATTGCCTTTGCCCGATGAACCTTAAACCAAACGGCGATGGTGGTAAAAGCTGGATCGTAAAAAGTTGCGGCGGCGCATAACCCCAAAGCAAACCAAGTGCCGTACAACACAGGTAAACTCGAGGTCAACGACCACGAAACCAGCATTGCACTCGAGCCAAGCGCCCCAAGACTCATCACCACTCGAGCGCCGTGTTTATCCAGCACCCGCCCCAAAAGTGGTGCAACCAAACCCGCTACCAGCATTGCCAGACTAAAAGCTGCCGAAGTCTGCGCCCGATTCCAACCAAGTTCAGTTTCCATTGGTTGCACAAAAACCGCAAAACTGTAATACAACACGCCATACGCCACAGTGGTACTGAGCGCCAAAGCCCAGACAATACGCCAACCGTAGAAGCTAGGCATTGAAAAGAGATTAAAGTTCATGCGTCATCGTTTCATCACGTTAAAAACCAATTTGCAGGGCTTTTAGAACAATCCAAGCCGCTCCAGCCAAAAGCAATGCCGCACTCGAGAAACCTAGTAATTGACGCACCGCAAGCGGCGGATGGCGGTATAAAAAGCCCAGTACCAAACCACTGGCGACCCCACCAATATGCGCCCAATGATCCACATTTGGAATCAGCATCGGTAAAAAAAGGGCAATCGCAACCATACTGCCATTCTTAGAAATTTGGCGTTGCAAACCACGTAAATCCCGAGTACCAACCGAAACCAAAAACCCCAACAAGCCAAAAATTGCACCACTCGCGCCGATACTAATTGCCAAGGGATTACCAAAAAACGCACCCATGCCTGAACCCGATAAACCCGTAATTAAAAATGCAAACAGTAATTCTTGCCAGCCAATACCCAACTCGAGTTGGCTACCCAAATTCCAAAGCGAAAAACCATTCATGGCTAAATGCACCACACTGCCATGCAGTAAAGTCGCCGTTAATAAACGCCAAAATTCGTTTTGGTCAAGGGTTAGAACCTTAGCATTTGCCCCAAGTTCTGCCAGCACAAGCACACTCGAACCATCAAAAAAGCGTTGCCAAGTTGTACCGCCGTTTTGATCAAAAACCGAAGCCGACAACAAATACAAAATTGCCATAATAATCAGTAAAACCAAAGTGATTGGCGGGGTTTGTTGGCTATTCCAGTTAGGACGACGAATCATAAACCCAGTCTAAGCCATTTGTACAAGGACTCGCCTACGTCTTTTGCCAGATGACGACCTGACAAATAAAGAAGAAAATACCAACAGCAAAGGAGGCGAGTTTGAAACCAATTTTAAGCCTCAACCCGCCGCACTCGAGACAATTCTAGGAGAACCCCATGAACACCGAACTTTACATCCAAATCCAAACCGAACGCCTTGAAACTTTACGCCAAGAAGCCAACATCATTAGTCAATTAAAAGCATTATTTGCGCCGCGTCCAATGAAAAAAGTCAAAACCCTGCGGCAATTTGAACAACGTCGCATTACCAATTAAATACTGCCTCATCCTCTTTCACCCCGTCTGCTCCTCCCAGACGGGGTGATTTTGTTGCCATAAGTGGCGTGACTGCCGATACTCGAGACTTGGGTTATCGCCAATACTCGAATTTACCTAGGAATTACATACACTACCCCTCATGGCTTGGCTCGAGACCCGACACATCCCCCAAAACGCTACTGCGGCATTCGATACTTATTTGCAGGATTTAACTGCAAAATTAGCCAATGCAAATACCGACCGCGCCAAGTTATGTCGTGAACTGCTTGCCGAATTTTTGTACGGCACAAACTATACCGACCTTGAAACACGGCTGCCTTGGGTGGCATTAAACCTTGACCCCAACAATGTGCTGCTCGAGGCTGAGCATTACCAAACGCTAGACTTGCAAAAATTTGCCAAGGTTAAACCGCTTTTATGGCTCTGGTACAACTTTGATTTAAGCCCAGCCGCCCAGAATATGGCGTTTGGTATTGCCTTTAGGCGCGTGCTTGCCCAACATATTTTTAAGGGCTGCGGACAGAATGTTAAAATCTTTCCCGGGGTGCAGTTTAGTGTTGGTTACAACCTTAGTATCGCCGATGATGTGGTGATTCACCGCAATGTTTTTATAGACGATATTGGTGGTGTGACGCTGCACAATCATGTTTCTATTTCTGACTACGCCAACATTTACAGTCACACCCACAGCCCACTCGAAAGTGCCGATGTCACCTTGAAGCACACCACCATCGGGGCTGGGGCAAGAATCACCTATCATTCGACCATTTTGGCGGGTAGCACGATTTCAGATGATGCGATTGTCGGCACAATGAGTGTTGTCACCAAAGACATCGAACCACACACAATCGCGTATGGTATTCCAGCCAAACCAATGCGTGAAAAAATGCGTCCACCGATGCCGATAGAAATAGACTCGAGGGTCTTTATTCGCCCGAGAGACCAACAAGCTAACCCAGAGTATCCTCATGCCAACACCAATAATCAAACTCGAGCCGTCAGAACCTTGGTCAGTCGCTAAGGGGTTACTTTTTGAGTTTTTCTCGAGTACAATTTGTGCATGAGGTCTTTGCGATTAGGCGCGGGTTTCAGTGGCACAAGCGGATCAATTGACCCGCCATTTGCTGCTAACGGCTTCGTTTCTAATTCTTGTCTCGAGATAACTCGGGTCTAAAAAGGCGGTAACAACATGGACTTTACCAAATCAAAAGCGTTCCTCGAGCGCTATGCAAATTCTTTAAGCACCTCCAATGCAGTTTCTTTTCCAATGGTCATTTCACACGGAGAAGGCTGCTGGCTAACCGATGTTGACGGCAATAAATTTTTAGACATGATGGCTGGAATTGCCGTTAATACAACGGGTTACGCCCATCCTGCAGTGGTCAAAGCCGTCCAAGAACAAGCTGCTAAAGTGCAGCATTTGTGCTTTGCAGTCTTTGCAACCGAGCCACAAATTGAACTTGCCGAACGCCTGAAAAAACACGTTGGCGAGGATTACCGTGTATTTTTTGGCAATAGCGGCACAGAAGGCATCGAAGCCGCCATGAAACTGGCGCGGTATCACACCAAACGCCCCTACTTTATTGCATTTACGGGCAGTTTCCACGGGCGCAGCATGGGCGCACTAAGCCTAACTGCCAGTGTTTCTAAGTACCGCAAAGGCTTTGGTAATCTTGTTCCCGGTGTGTTCCATGCCCCGTACCCACAGCCGTACAAATACCCAAGAACGGCGGACATGGTACTCGAGCATCTCGAGTATTTATTTAAGCACACCACCCCAGCCGAAGAAGTCGCCGCGATATTCGTTGAGCCAATCCAAGGCGAAGGTGGGTATATCGTGCCACCCGCAGGGTTTATGCGCCAATTGCGTGAGGTTTGCGATAAGCACGGAATACTACTGGTTGCCGATGAAGTCCAAACAGGGGTCGGACGCACCGGACAATTCCTAGCTTGCGAAGCCGACAACGTAAAACCAGACATTGTGGTGCTGGCAAAAGGCTTAGCCAGTGGCTACCCCATCAGCGCCGTGATGTTCAAAGACAGCATCAGCACATGGGGACCTGGCGCACACGGCACAACTTTTGGCGGCAACCCCGTCTCGAGTGCCGCCGCCCTTGCGACTTTGGATGTTCTCGAGAATGGGGCGATGGAAAACGCCAATGTCCAAGGGGCGTATTTGCTGGAGCGGATGAAAGCCGTACAAACTCGAGTGCCAGAACTTGGTGATGTACGTGGACGCGGCTTAATGATTGGTTTAGAATTTGTCAAAGAAAACAAACTCGAGAACCCAGAAATGCGCGATGCGGTACAAAAACTAGCCCTCGAGAAAGGTCTGATTTTACTGGGCGCTGGCAGTAACGCCATTCGCCTCGCGCCGCCGCTCGTGCTGACAAACGATGATGCCAAGTTTGCGGCGGATGTTCTCGAGAGTGTGATACTCGAGGCTGCGAAGAAATAGGTTTGAACGATGTCTATTCCGTATACCTATGAAATAATTGTTCTCAAACTTCTGAACTCTAGTAGAGATAGTATTTTGATTTACTTACAGGGACGAGCAGATTTGTTGGAACTCATGGATTTTCTTGAAGTATATGTTCAAGAAGGAGATTGGGAAATAGCTATTGAAACCTTGACCGAATACCTATTGGAGTACAAAATTCCAGTAGGTATGTCTGACTATAAAAAAATTGTTTGGATTAACAGCAGCCCTGCAATTTCGGGTTTCAACCTCAACGAAACGATGGATTTAGAACTGCGAAATCTCATACTCCCTTAAATAGCCATCCTTCGAGAAGTCTAGGCAGAATACCCACATCCCACACACCATTCTCGAGCCTCAGCTTATGCTCTTGGCGTGTCTCAAGCCTATCTTAATCCTAGGTGTAAGCGCATTTTTTCATCTATTTGCTGCATTAAATCCTCTGGTACAAACCCAAGTCGTTTTATTAACCGGTTAATGTGGGTGCTTCTTAATGCGGCGATTTGGGCTTTGCTGTCATGCTCGAGGTTGGTACGTTCGACGGGTAACAGAATCTCGGTGAAATAAATTTTTTCGGTGTTGCTGGTCAGTGGGATGGTCATGAGCAGGTGCATTTGGGCATTGGCGTGGTTGTTGGTCATGATGATACCCGGATGTGTTTTTCCTACTTCGCCGTCTCGTCCGTCTGGGCGGTAATCTATGAGCCAAATATCGCCGCGTCTTATGATTTCCATTTGGTGTCCTCTAGTCCGTCTCCATTCTCAAAGTCTTCGTAGGTCAGTTGCCCAGTGGCTTGGGCTTGGGCAATTTCGGCGTAACCTCGGATCATCTCGAGTTCTTGTAAGGCAGTGATGGCTTGGCTCAAGGCTTGGCTGCGGTTCTCGAGTCCATGATTTTTTTGGTACTGCTCAAGGAAATTGGCTAGGTGCGCGGGGATAGTAGCACTGATGCGAATTGCATTTATGGTTTGATTCATAACATAAATAGTAGCATCAATCGTTGCTTGTGAACATCATCTCATTCTCGAGCCTCGGCTTATGCTTTTGGTGTGTCTCGAGTAAAACCCTGCTAGAATGCTTTTATGTTACAAACACTTCAACTCGAGCAAAAGACAGCTTCTCAACTTGAGGCTTTTCAAATACAGTACGGGCTTAATACCTCCGAAGCCATTGAAAAATTGTTAACCATCGCCAAGACTGAGGCTGCTTTTGACCGTTTGATGGGCAAGGAATCCATGCCCGATGACGAAGCCGATATGTTAGCAGTCACGGCTGTGCAAAACTATCGTCGTGGTTAATGCTGCAAGTTGTCTTTGATACCAATGTTTACATTTCATTTTTGCTTGGTGGTGTTGGCGCAAAACGCTTGATGCACTTTTGGCGAATGAAACGTTTTGTGCTGCTGACATCGGCTTTGCAAATCGAAGAGTTGATTGGGGTTGTACAGCAGTATTTTCAAACTCGAGATGCACGACAATATATTTCACTCGAAGATTTAGAGGATTTATTGCTGATTTTACGGCAACGGGCGGTCTTTGTTGCCAATCGTCGTGTGGGGAAACGTTCACCAGATGCTGATGATGATTGGATTATTGGGATTGCGATTAAAAATAAAGCCGACTGGTTGGTTTCACAAAATACCCAAGATTTGTACCAGAGTTTGGTTCATCCAAGCGAAAACCTTTTAGTCCTGAAAATTCCACAAGCATTGCAGTTACTCGATACGAAATAAACCCGCTCGAGCCTCGGCTTATGCTTTTGGCGTGTCTCAAGTAAAAACCCCACTTTTGCAAGTGGGGTGTAGCTTCTCTGGTTTTGGTTACTTGAGGATGCTCATGATAAGGGCGATTAAGGCACTTATCAGTGTCACAACGGCTATCCAAAATTGGGCGTTCTGCGTTGCAGTTTTACGTGCTTGGCGGTGGCGCTTATTTGAAACTTGCGGTTTCAAACGTTTTTTGGTATGCTTTTTGTGCTTGATAGGCATCACCTCCTTTCACGGAGGCAATTACCCGCACCCTCTTTCCCAGGGCGCGGGTTTCTCCGTTTTTGACGGGTTGACCCACTTTCCCTGTGAGTCAACAACCGACCCAGAGAAGCTACGCGCAAAGCATAACACGCTCAGGCTGCTTTTGGATTGTTGGCTTAATTCTCGGATTCTCGAGCCTTGGCTTATGCCTTTGGCGTGTCTCGAGCCTAAGCCATTTGCTCGAGAATCACCGATATACTGCTTTTATGGAACTCGAATTTACTGGCATTATTTGGTACTGGCGCGGTCCCGCCCCTTGGTACTTTGTGACTGTCCCAGAAAAACAAAGCCTTGACTTAAAAACCGCCTCTAAACTTGTGACTTACGGCTGGGGAATGATTCCAGTGGTGGCTTATATTGGACAGACCAAATGGAAGACTTCGTTGTTTCCCAAAGATAACTTGTATGTTGTACCAATCAAAACCGATGTCAGAAAAGCTGAGAATTTGCAAGAAGGCAATAGTGTTACGGTGCGTCTCGAGGTTCTGATTTGAGTCTTACACAAAATACCAGTTTTTCGGGTATGCTGGTGTTTGGCAATTGCCAAATAAAAAGATTTGAAAGGATGAATTCTATGCGTAAATGGCTAATTATGTTCGTCGCCGTGCTTGG
>JAYWHB010000455.1:0-8947 GCA_043777915.1 Deinococcales bacterium | reverse complement strand
ATACTTGGTCTGACTTAAGTCGTTGGGCTTGAAAAGCGTTTCGTTTCTCGAGTAACCAAGTTGGCTGGGTCATCAGCCAAACAAGTACCCTAAACCATGCCTTTAGGTAATCAAAGCCTTTTATAAAAGCGAAGCCAAAGGTAATCAGGGCGGTTAAACTCAAAGCAGGTAGCATTTTGATTAAAGTGCTGGTTTGATAAATCTTAAAGAGTAGTAGTACACGGTTGCGCTCGAGCAGGTAAAACTTTTCTGGGTTTAAGCTAAAGACAGAATCATGGACAATAGGGCAATTGAGGCATCCCAAGAGTTCAAAACCAAGCAACTTGGCTCGGAGCGAAAAATCGGTATCCTCAAAGTACATAAAGTAATCTGGGTCAAAACCGTGCAGTGCTATAAATACTTCTCGAGCCAGAAAAATAGCTGCCCCAGAAAGCACTGGAATAGCGCAAACTCGAGCATCCAAAGGCACTTCAAAACTCGTTAGACGTGAAGTAATACCCGTATAGTGCATTTGATTGCCAAGGCTGTCCAATGCACCATTAACAGTTAATGTTTTAGGGTTCAGGATTGCTTGGGGATAATCTTGTATTATCTCAAGTAGTTTGCTGATCGTATCAGCAAAAAGTTCGGTGTCGGCGTTTAGTAGTAAAAAATAATCACCTTGGGCGAAGGTACTGGCGTGGTTTAAGGCGTGTGCATAACCTTGGTTGGGGATGTTATGTACCTGTACTAAAAAATCTGCTGCAATAGCCAATGGGTTAGAATCGGTATTGACCAGAATAATCTCGAGGTTAGTGTGGTTTTGTTTTTGAATAGACTCGAGACAAGCGAGTAATTTTTTTTCTTGATGATGGTGTACAACAAGAAGGCTCACCCTTAAATTTGCCATAGATGAACTCATTGAGATTTTTTATCTTTTTGTTGAATGGTTTGAATAATTTTTTCTTCGGTTTTTTGAAAAAAACTCCCTAGACTATTTAAGATTACACCTGTTGCAAAAAGTAAAACTCCAATAACAATTAGAGAAGAGGCGACCAAGGCTGTTCCAAAAACCACTGTACTCTGGGTTAAAATGCCATGAACAACATTGATTCCAAAAAGCACACCAATACTGGCAAAAATTACACCAGGTAAGGAAAAAAATGCCAGAGGGCGACGACGGGCAATTAAACCCATGATTGTGTCTATGACTTGTAAGCCATGGGAGAACGGACTGCGTTTATTGCCGTCTATATAATGAACAGTAATCGGAACTTCGGTCACGCGATACTGGTGGTCATTGAGTAATATCTGCATTTCGCTTTCAAAGCCTAGACTACTCGAGGAAAAACGTAATGAACGCACTGCACCAACCGAAAAAGCCCGAAAACCGCTTTGGCTATCGGTAATTTTTACTTTGCTGGCAGCGTTGGTTATTTTGGTGAATAACCATTGTCCGAACCTGCGCCACTTTGGTGTACCATCGAGTGGATTTAAGAACCTCGAGCCTACAACAATGTCAGCTTCGCCGTTCAAAATGGGTTGAATCAAATCTGGAATTTGTGCTGGTTCATGTTGTGAATCGCCGTCTAAACACACAATCACCTCGGGATTGTATTTTAGGGCTTCGGCAAATCCGAGGGTAATGGCTTTGGCTTTCCCTAAGTTTATATCGGATTTTATGACCAATGCACCAGCTTGGTGGGCTAAAAAAGCCGTCTGGTCGGTGCTACCATCGTCTACAACAATCACAAGACCGGCATGGTACAGGGTTTTGATCACCACACTGGCAATAAAACGATCTTCGTTATGGGCTGGGATTACTGCCACACAACGCCGAGGCATGTACAAAATGAGGTTTTGTTGGCTAGTTGGTTGTAAAATTTCTGTTTCAACGATTTTCATAAAATTTCCCTAAAATTCTGCCGATAAACGTGGGTAAGGTACAAATAATGCTTAGATATGGTTCGAGTTGTGATTTTATGAAGGGATTGTTTATTAAATTATTCATAGACTAAAAAGAAATCGTAAACTACAATGCGCTAAACAAATAGTACCAAAATCACGATAAACTTGTTTAGCCTAAAGTCTGAGCTTATTTAGCCTAATAAACCAGCGTCACACAATCGTCAAAACCATAGCCTTTGGTTGTTTACAAGGCTATGGTCTCACGGGTTCATGAGTGTTAAAATTTAGACTCGAGGCATGTTGAGCATCATACGGGTTGTTTCCATAAAGAACCCCAAGAAGTGTGGATTAACTCGAGGTATCTCGAGCCTTACCAATCATTCTTGGGGTTGAGTTTATTGCAATATCTGAATTGGATAACCAGACACGCCCACATCAAAGTTATTTAAGGTGATGGTGACTGTGGTGTCGGCGGTAACTGCAAACGAAACTCGAGCGCCAATCTTAAACTGCCCAGACTTAATGCGGTTAAAGGCATTGGCGCAAGGCGCTGGGCTGTTGGCATTTAAGTTCAGACTGATTGCGATGGGGTCTGTGCCGTTGACGATCACATCGGTGATACAAGTGGCGTTGGTTGGTACTTTATTGGCAGCATCGTATAAGTTACCTGAATTGACAGGGGCAACAAATAATTCGAGTGTGCCGGTAATTGCTCCAGCCACACTCGAGACCACACCAACATTGAGCTTTAAGGCAATCTTTGTTAAAAACACAAGACTTGGTAAGGGCAGGGCTAAACCACCGTCTGGAATGGGGTAATTTTGGACAATTGGTCCTGCACTAACCGCCAGTGGGGGCGGTGAGCGCAGATTGGCTGGAATAAAACTATCGCCGTCTACATTGATGTTAATTAAAGTGGCGGTGCTGCAAGCGCTGAAGGCTGTCACTAAGGCAGCCATGAGGAATAATTTTTTCATGTTCTTCTCCTTAGAAACCTAAGCGTAACGCCAAAGCTACACCAAACGAGGTCCCACCAACAAACGGTGTTGGATGGGCTGTCAAGGCAAGGTCTAAACCCAAACCTGGGGCAAACTCGAGACCGCCACCAAGACCAAAACGGAAACGACCATTTTCGAGTCCAATACCGCCGCGCAACACAAACAGTGTCCACTGGGCTTCCACGCCAAGGTGAAGGTTAAAACCACCACGTCCAAGTTGACCATCGAGCATCGCAAGTACCCTAAAACCTCCAGCCAGACTAAACGTACCAGCCACATTTGCTGTAAAAAGCGGATTAAAATTGATTCCGCCTCGAGTAGCGTTGTTATTGGTGGTGGAAGTAGACGTACCATCATCTGGGTTATAGACCGTGCGGATTTCTGTGCCAGACCACGTGTTGGCTTCGACTAAGCCAATCACGCCAAAACCAATCGTGAATTTCTCGAGTTCTGGAACGCCAAGGCTTATTCCGGGTAGGTCTGCCACCACCCCAAAATCTCCAGCCACCCCGTAGCCCAAGCCATTGGTGATGCCTTGTCCTAAACCAGCCGCCAACGGACTCGAAATAAAGTAGGTGTACTCATAGCCAATTTTGGCATTGGTTAGGGCGCTGTCTGACCCGGGTTTAACACTGACCGAGGCGCGACCATCGGCATAGCCAGCGCCAAAGAATCCACTGGCTCGAGCGCCGATGTAGA
The DNA here is from genome assembly GCA_043777915.1 of Deinococcales bacterium. Classification (GTDB taxonomy): domain Bacteria; phylum Deinococcota; class Deinococci; order Deinococcales; family JAAFIG01; genus JAAFIG01. The sequence continues at coordinate 5,363 of JAYWHB010000455.1, read as the reverse complement.
GCTTGGTGGTACTTAAAGAAATCGGGGTGCTAAATGCCAAATCCAAAGAAACACCCGCCGCCGCTTGTCCAGAAACACTAATCGCGTTGGGGTATGTTCCATTTAGGTTTCCGTCAGAAATATCGGTGATAAGGGCTGGGTCTATGCGTGGGGCAGTTGGGGCGATGTTGGCAAAAACACCAATTTTAATTGCCACAGGTCCAACACTAAATGGAATACCAATTAAGGGCGTGACTCCACTGGTGGCGCTTGGGGTACCAAATAAAGCGCCAAGGCTCGAGAAATCAAGATTGATTGGGCGGTTGTTGGTGACATCAAATAGGCTGATTCCACTGGCGCTTAAGTTAATGCTCAGTTCGCCAGGAGGGGTCGGGGTGTTCAAAATAAAACTGTTGAGGTGGGTGGCTTGGTCAAAAGCAGCTAAAAAATTAAAGATTTTCTGTGGTGGATTACTGAGGTAAGGCGAACGGTTACTCAAAAAATCAATCACATTCATTTGTGGGTTCAGCACAAAGTTGAGTAAGCCCACAGGTAATGTAAATCCGCCACCGCGTCCGTCTGAGGGGTAATTCAAATAAGCTGGATTAAAAGGCGAGACCGCAGGACCCGGCACTAACGCACCACCTAATCCCAGTGAACGCACATCTTGTGCCAATGCTGCACCCGATAATGCCAGCAGCAAACCAATGGTTGTTAAAGCTCGTTTCATGTGACCTCCGAATTGGATTATACGGTATCAGAGCGCTTGTTCTGCCTCAAGCAGCACGATTGCCTCGAGTGCAGTTTTAATCATGTTGCTCACGCCTGTTTTAAGTACATCATCTGGCACAAGATTTTCGTCGCCAATATAATTAGAAACAGCCATGACTGCGCCACTCTCGAGTCCACGAAGTCGGGCGACGGTAAAGACGGCACTGGATTCCATCTCGAGACCAAGCACACCACGGGTATCGTATAAGGTACGGGCTTGTTCGGGTGTAACGGCATAAAAAGCATCATCGGAGGCAATTAAGCCCACACAATGGGGTAAATCCCCAGCCGCCACCTCGAGCGCCCTGATCACGCGGTAATCGGCAATCGGGGTGTGGTTGCCTTCACCAAGGTACTGGCGGGTTGTGCCGTCGCGTGCCAGTGCAGCTTGGGCAATGACTAAATCGGCTGGGTTAAGGTTTGGGCTAGTCCCGCCACATGTACCAATCCGAATCAGGAGTTTTGCACCAAGCATCGCCAGTTCTTCAACCGCAATCGCCGCACTCGGGCAACCCATCATCGTGGTTTGCACCGAAACCCGAATGCCTTTGTAGTGACCAGTGTAGCCAAGCATTCCACGATGTTCGGTGTACAGCACAGCATTCTCGAGAAAGTTTTCGGCAACAAATTTAGCACGGTTTGGATCGCCAGGTAACAACACATACTTGGCAACATCACCTTCTTGACCTCTGATATGAATAGGCATCAGGTATTTTAGCGCGAAGTACCACTCGAGACCAAATACACACTTTTTGTAGCTTACAAGACTTTTTCGGTAGAATCCCGTAAACTGTAAACCATGTTGAATTGGTTACTGGTCTTAGTTCCGATAGCGTTTATCCTCGAATTTGTGGTTCATCCAGGCGACATGTGGATATTTATTGTTTCAGCCGCCGCTATTCTGCCACTAGCTGGGTTGATGGGCAAAGCCACCGAAGAACTGGCAGCCCGCACTGGCGCAACCATTGGCGGGCTATTAAATGCCACCTTTGGCAATGCCACCGAGTTAATCATTGCTTTTTTTGCACTATCGGCTGGTAAATTCGATGTGGTTAAAGCCAGTATTACCGGCAGCATCATTGGTAATTTACTTCTGGTCTTAGGCTTGGCTTTATTTTTAGGAGGCTTAAAATACCCAAAGCAAACCTTTAACCGTCATGGTGCGGGGACAGCCGCTAGTTTGCTGGTGATTAGTGTGATTGCCTTTTTAGTTCCAGCCCTTTTTGACCTGACCGAAAAACAATTTGGTATCTCGAGCGCCCAAGTCAAAATAGACGATGCCAACTTAGCCCTTGGCGTTTCGGTTGTACTGATTTCGCTCTATATTGCCAATATCATCTTTACACTTGTGACCCATAAAGATATTTTATCCACCTCGGATGAAGCCGAAGCTGAACACCACAAACCACAATGGAGCGTTGCTGTTGCGCTCGGTGTGTTGTTGGGCAGCACCGTCTTGGTTGGCTTTATGTCCGAATTTTTGGTTGGTAGCATTGAAGGCTTTACCAAAACCTTTGGCTTATCCGAATTCTTTGTCGGTTTAATTATTATTCCAATTGTCGGTAACGCCGCCGAACACGCCAGTGCAGTGGTTTTTGCGATGAAAAACCGTATGGAACTCGCCATTACCATCGCCATTGGTAGCACCGTGCAAGTGGCTCTGTTGGTTGCCCCAATTCTGGTATTTCTATCGTGGATTATTGGAAAGCCAATGGACTTGGTACTGAATAACCCACTCGAGATTGTGACCCTAATCGGTGCGGTTCTGATTGGAAATAGTGTTACCAGAGACGGCGAAACCAATTGGCTCGAGGGATTTATGTTACTTGGTGTTTACGTTATTCTGGCTTTGGCATTTTTCTTCCTACCCAGCGCACCAGGCATCGCTGGACATGGTTGAAGCCCATTGCTGGCATGGTTGAAGCCCATTGCTGGCATGGTTAGAAACTTGCAATTCTCGAGTGACTGTGTAACAATTCCTACTCTCGAGGGCGGTTGTACTCAGGTCACTCGAGGGCGGTTAGCTCAGTGGTAGAGCATTCGCTTCACACGCGAAGGGTCGGAGGTTCAAATCCTCTATCGCCCACCAAGTCTGGGACGTAAATCTTCGGGTTTCCGTCCCTCTTTTTTATTATTTTTGCGACACAATCCACTTCTTGAGCATACACGCACACCTGCGGCGTGGCTTTGGTGGCTGGTATATCAGCCTTTTTTGGGGCTTCGGTGATGGTAAATCTGGCAAAAAGTAAGTCGCTCGAGAACAAAAGCATCTACCAGATGGCAAAGTTATTGCTGTTTTTGCTTGAACGTAAAGGAATTCTCGAGCCATTAAGTGCTTAAGGTCGAGGTTGTGTCTTAAAACCTTGGTTTGTACTACAATGCACTGGTGCAAGATATTTATCTCTCGAGATGGGCAAGGCTGCTAACCGATTATTGTTTAGAAGTTTCGCCTGGCGAAACCATTCTCATTCAGACCAATACACTGGCTGAGCCTTTGGTACGGGTGCTGCACAATGCGATTTTATTTTGCGAGGCTTTTCCTATTTTTAGGATTGGTTATCCGGGGCAAACCATGGATTTTCACCAGTACGCCAAAGATATTCATTTGGACACGATTCCCAAAGCCGAAATCGAGCAGATACGACATGTGGATGCTTTTTTACGAATCGAAGCCGAATCAGATTTACGCGGGCTAGAACGAATTAAACCCGCCAACCTGATGCGCCACCGTAAAGCCCTAGGTCAAATCGGGGCGGCTCGAGCAGGTAAACGCGGTTGTATTACGCTTTTTCCAACCGAGGGGTATGCCAAAGCCGCCGATATGAGCTTAGAGGAATTTGAGCGTTTTGTGATTGGGGCAATGTTTCTTAATCTCGATGACCCTTGGCGTGGTTGGCTTGAGATTCGCGGAATGCAGGAACAACTGATTGAACGGGTGAAAAACACCCAAACAGTACGCATCGAAGCCCCCGGCACAGACATTACCTTATCGGTGGCGGGTCGGACTTGGCGCAATTCGGATGGCAAACGCAACATGCCTTCTGGCGAAATTTTTACCAGCCCAGTCGAAAACAGCGCCAATGGGGTGGTACGTTTTACGATTCCCTCGAGCTTTTCTGGATTTTTGGTTTCTGGGGTAGAACTCTGGTTTAAGGATGGCAAAGTGATTAAAGCCAGTGCCGAAGAGGGCAACGACTATTTACAAAATGCGCTCGAGATAGATGAAGGCGCAAGGTTTTTAGGCGAACTTGGGATTGGCACAAATTTTGGAATAAACCAAGCCACCAAAAACATTTTATTTGATGAAAAAATTGGTGGTACAGCCCATCTTGCCATTGGCTCGAGTTATACCGAATGTGGCGGGCTTAATAAAAGCGCTTTGCATTGGGATTTAATTCTCGATATGCGAAAAAGTGGCAGAATCACCACCGATGGCACGGTTTTTCAGGAGAACGGTAAATTCGTATAAAACCCCCTCAAAACTCGAGGGGGTTGTACTATTTCAGGGTTTTTTAGGTTTATTTACCGCCAAAACCCATCGAGCCTTTGACCACTTTATCTTCGTTGGGTTGGAGCTTAAAGGCGGCTGCATCTTTACCGTCAAGTAAGCCAAGTGCAAAGACGCTATAAGACTTACCGCCAGCCACGCTGATGCCTTTGAGGTTATAGACCACAGGGGTCATTGCCCTGGCTGGAACGATATTCAAATTAACACCCATTGGGCTAACCAAAACCGTTTGGCTTTTGCGGTACATCAAGTTATTGATCACTTTGGCATTGTTCATGTCCACGGCGAGTGCGTCTACATTTGGTGATTTGTACGACAAGTGATAGACCGTGATTTGGGCTTTGTCTTTGTTGAGGTTAGGAGCGCGATCCTTAAAAACTTCTAAGGCGCGGTCGGCTGCCAAATTGACGGCGGCAACCGTGGTGTAGGTCGAGGCTTTAACTTCAAAACCCGGTACTTTGAACAAGACTGCTGCTTTATCTTTGGCAACGGTCACGGTTACATCGTACTTACCAACTGGAACATCGCCGTATGGGGTCACACCAGTGTATGGTGCGCCATCCACTGTTTTAATTTCCATACCGTCCATGCCTTTTAAGTAAACATCTACGGCTGGGGCATCAGAAATGGCGTGAACGACCCGCACATAACCAACTTTTTGCATTTGGTTGGCTAATGCCAACGAGACGGTTGCTGCACCAAGAGCGGCTAAAAACATTACTTTTTTCATAAATCCTCCAGAGTTTGAACGGATGTGTTCCATTCTTACTTGGGTATACGAGCCAAGAAATTCTTTTGGATGTGGACTCGAGTCTGAATCCGCCTCGAGTCCAAAAGTACCAGTCTTTGCGTATAGCTAAGTATGAGACTTACTTGGAATTTGGCAGCTTGGCTACGTGGTTTTAATGCAGTTGTCATCATTACTGCCTTGGGTTTATTGGCACGTCTACTTCTGAATGTGCCATTTCCATTGCAAGAATTATTTAATCGCCTAACCCAATTTTTGGGCATCCCAGAAATGTTTCAACTGATTCATCGTTTTCTTGGTTATGGGGCTGGTGGCAAGGTCTTTGCTTTTGCCGGTAGCCTTGGGCTGTGGCTGGTG
>JAYWHB010000454.1:0-3206 GCA_043777915.1 Deinococcales bacterium | reverse complement strand
AACAAAAACCACTCAGGGTTGCTCGGCAAGCATGAATGGCGCTTAGGATTGCCTTGTACTGCTCTAAAAAACCTGTGGCATCAGTGGCGCGGCTGTAGCCCCAACCCATGTTGTCTTGGGAGTAAGCAATACCGCCAAATTCGCTGATGATGACGGGTTGCTGGTTTCGCACAAAGCCTTCGATGGTCAATGCTCGCCCACCGGGTTGGAAGGTCTCGAGACTCGAGTTCAGGGCAGCTTGGTTGGCATAACGCTGCACCAAATGTTGTGGGTCGTGGTCGTAATCGTGAATGCCGATGATATCCGATACCACGCATTCCCAGCCATCATTGCCAATCACAGGGCGGGTTGGGTCAAGGGCTTTGGTCAGGTGGTACAGCGTGCGTACCAAATCGCGTTGGGCAGCATTTTTGGCTAAATCTGGTACACCCCACGATTCGTTGATTGGTAGCCAAGCGACAATACATGGATGCGAGCGGTCACGCTTGATGGCTTGTGTCCATTCGGAAACCAGCCGTTCAACACTCGAGTTACTAAAGCTGTAGGCGCTTGGCATTTCTTCCCAGACCATCAAGCCCAACACATCACACCAGTACAACCAACGTGGATTCTCGAGCTTTTGGTGTTTGCGAGCGCCATTAAAACCAAGTTGTTTGGTCAGTTCAACATCGGCTCGCAGTTGCACATCGGTGGCGGTCATGATGCCATCCAACCAGTAGCCTTGGTCAAGTACCATTCGCAAAAAATACGGACGACCATTGAGCCAAAACTGTTTGGCTCGAGCCTCAACGCTGCGTAATGCCGTGTAAGAACGTACCGAATCAAGCACAACCCCAGTTGAGTCCAGCAATTCTAAAACAGCAAAAATCAGTTGTGGATGCTCTGGACTCCATAAAAAAAGGTCGCGGGCGTTGTCTATTCCAGGGTCTGGCAAAACAATTTCACGTTTTAACTCGAGATTTTTTAAGCCATAAGTATCGCTTATCAGTTCGCTGGTTTCGGTAAAAATCCGTACCCGCAGCGCCAGACCTTGGCTCAATTTGCCATCCAGCCCAACCTCGAGACCAATTACCCAACCTTCAAAGTTAGGAGTCCAAACAATTTCGGCAATTCGCAAAGCTGGCACAAGCTCGAGCCAGACGGGTTGCCAGATGCCTGTGGTGCGTGGATACCAGATGCCGTGCGCCTCGGGTAACCAATCTTGTTTGCCGCGTGGCTTACTCAGGTCGTGCGGGTCATCTTCGGAACGAACCACAATTTCAAGTGCAGTTAAATCACCAACGGCGGCGGTTATATCAGCAGTGAATGACGTGTGACCACCACAATGCTCAGTCACCAATTGCCCGTTCACCCAGACTTTAGCACTGTAATCCACTGCGCCAAAATGTAGCAGTAACCTCGAGCCATTTTGTGGGCGCTGCACCTGCTCGAGTGTAAGGTTTAACTTGTACCAAACAACTGAGTGAAAACCTTGGTCGCCAATCCCACTGGCGTGGCTCTCTGGTGCAAACGGCACAATAATTTGACGATCAAAGGTCACCTCAGATGGGTTTTGCCACGTTGCATCCGCATCAAAAGCAAATTCCCAAGTACCATTTAAGTCGCGCCAAGCGGCACGCTCGAATTGTGGCTGAGGATGGGTTGAATAGGTCATGGTGTCCTTTCTTGACCCCAAAGCGCCACCTGACGGGGCTGGGTCGCTTGCGACTGACAACAATTTGGTTTTTTGACTGTGCTAATACTAGCAACAAAAATTGTTATAAGTCAAGTTTTTTATAAAGTTAATCTGGCTATGGTGGTTAAATAACCATGCTGTAATTCAAATTGGTAATCATACATCAATCTATTTACTCGAGAAAAACTTGTTTAAGACAATAAATTTACTCGAGATAGCTTAATTTTTGATAGAACATTTTGACCAGCCAAAACTCGAGACTTAATAAACCTCTATTTTGTTTGTAACAAGTTTTTATGTTATAATTGCGACAATCAAATTTTGGAGGGTAAAAATGGTCATTGGTGGTTCAAAAGTCTTAATCGTGGATGGCGAATCGTCCTTGCCGGTACTCAAAGCTCTTGCCAGTGAAACACGAATGCTGATTCTGGGTTTGTTATCGCATAATGTGCTGAATGTCTCGGAATTGGCATCGGCGCTGGGCTTACCGCATTCAACCGTCAATTTTAACCTCAAGCAACTCGAGGAAGCCGGCTTACTGCACGTTGAGTACGAACCCGGCACACGCGGCTCACAAAAACTCTGCTCAAAAAGATACGATGAAATTCAAATCAAAATGCCGGGCGTAGCCGTCCAGTCCGACAACACCGAGCGCATCGAAATGTCTATGCCGATTGGCAATTATCGCCATCTCGAGGCACTGCCAACTTGTGGTTTGGCTTCGGACACAAAAATCATCGGGATGCTCGATAACCCACGCAGTTTTTTTGAACTCGAGCATTTATTTGCCCAGATTCTTTGGTTTAGACAAGGCTTTGTCGAATATGCTTTCCCCAATAATATCCCGTATGGCGCTAAAGCCACTGCGCTCGAGTTATCGATGGAAATCTGCTCCGAAGCGCCGCAATACGACCCTACTTGGCTTTCGGACATCACCCTTTGGATTAACAACCAAGAAATTGGCACATGGACTTCACCCGGCGACCTTGGCGGGGTTAAAGCCCGTTTAACCCCCGATTGGTGGCAACTAGACCAGTCTACCCATGGGTTCTTAAAACGCTGGCGCATCAGCCAGACGGGGGCGATGATTGACGGTGAAAGCCTGTCGGAGATTGGCATGGAGGCTTTGGCAATCGAAGCCAATAACCACATTGCGGTGCGAATTGGGGTCAAACCTGATGCCAGACATGTTGGTGGAATTAACTTGTTTGGTAGGAAATTTGGCAATTATCCTCAAGATATTGTGATGCGACTCGAGTATGCCTTTATGCAAAATGGCACTAAACAGTAGACCTCTTGCATAAGTCCGAATCATTGTATTTTTAGCAAGGCGAACACAAGGTTCGCCCCTACAAAAATCAGGTTTTCGTAGGGGCGATGCTCGTCATCGCCCTGCTTCAGGAGACTGAAATTATTTATGCAAGAAGTCTAGTAAGTACCTCAGCTAAAATATCTTGAACTAACTCTCAGCAGGGCGAACACAGGGATTCGCCCCTACACACATCTTTTCTTACATTGATACCTTAAGTTA
>JAYWHB010000453.1:0-8958 GCA_043777915.1 Deinococcales bacterium | reverse complement strand
CTTTTTTTGTTATTGCAAAAACGCCGTGAATGGGCTGCCCATGTTCCGTTAATGTTGGTGTTGATTGTTTTTTGTACCATCTCCATGATTTTTCAAGCACTAGATTTAATAGACGATTCTTTGGCTGGAAGTGTGTTTTGGCGTGAGATGCGGATAATAAGTGTACTCTTTTTTATTACTGGAACATACTTTTTTGCACTTCGTTATACAGGTAATCAAGTTTTACTCAATTCTAAATTTACCCAATTTTGGCTGGTTATTATTGTGTGTATTCCGTTGTATATGATTCTGATCTACGCAACAGGAACAGGTTATTCAAGGAATTGGTGGCTTGATACACGATCCCCTTGGCTTGACTTAAAAAATGACTATCGCGGCGTATTAGATGGTGTAGTAATAAGCTATCAGTCTTTTACTGCTTCTTTAACCTTAATGGTTTTGACCATATTTTACGGAAAGGTCTCGAGTGTTTACCGCACACAATTGGTTTTGGTTATTGCCAGTGGGTCTCTTTCGTTTTTGTTTGGTATGACATTTAATTCTGTGGTATCCGAGATAGGTTGGAAACGAGAACCAATTTATCTTTATTCTTTTCCACTGACGCTTATATTTCTATTTGTTGCCATTTGGCGTTTTAGGTTAGGGACGTTATCACCAGAAATCTGGGGTGAAAGCACCCAACTACAAGCTAGTGCGATTATTGCGGTTAATAACAAAGGACAAGTAGTCGAAAGTAATGACTTAGCCAAAACGATTTTTCAAGTCAAAATAGATGCGCCTTTGCAACCGGAATTAAACCAAGTTGCTGAAAAAATTTATTGGAATGAACGCTACTACCAGCAACAATTGCTCCCATTACGCGAAGATTTAGGGCGTGTTCATGTCTTTAATGACATTACCGAACTGCACATTGCCCAAACGACTTTGGAGACCCGTAATCAAGAATTGTTTATTACCAACAATGAACTCGAGCAGGCACAAAGTTCTTTGCAACTCACTAATTTGGATTTATCGCGTTCTAATCATCAACTCGAGACTTTACAACTCGAGCTTCGAGAACAAGCGATTCGGGATAAACTGACCGGTTTGTACAATCGGCGCTACTTGGATCAAGCCTTACATGATTGGGTCAAAGAAGCACGTTTATTTAGTGTGATGCTTTTAGATGTAGATCGTTTTAGAGAGTATAATTCGCGTTTTGGATTTAGTGGTGGCGACGCGGTTCTAAAAGCCATTGGAGACTTTTTGCTGCAACATTTACCAAGCACTTTTTTGGGTTGTCGGTATGGCGGTGAAGAATTTTGTATTTTAATGCCATTGTCGCACATGAATGGGCTAGTAAAAGCCCAAGCGATACAGCAGCAATTTAGTCAACTCGAGATCAATTACAAAACCCAAATTTTGCGTTTAACTGTGTCTAGTAGCTTTGCCAGTAGCGAAAAAAATGGTGCGGAGCTGCTGCTTTTTGCCGATGAAACACTGCGTTTAGCCAAACAACGCGGACGCAATCAGTTACTGGAAGCCAATGCGCCATTACCAGTCTGGACAAGAGGTTGGGTATGAAAAAAAGTTTTATTGATCAAACCCGAGATGCTCTTGAGTCAATAACCAATGGCTGGGGTTGCTTGAGGGGTTTAGCCAGTCGTTTTGCTCGAGAAGCGTGGCTTATGCCGCCACTTTGTGCCGAACTTCCAATCAGTATTTTAAACGCTTTACGCAGGAATTGGCGTAGTCGTTAATTTGGCGGTACGATAAGCGCATGGTTTTGATTACTGGCGCAACTGGTTTTATCGGTTCTCATCTGGTGGAGGCACTGCTGTCTCGAGGTGAAAAGGTGCGGGTTTTAGCCCGTCCGAGTGGTGGTAAACCTAAACCTCGAGAAAATTTGGAGGTCTTTGCTGCCCCTTTAACAACCGAAGGGCTTGCTCGAGCCGCCGATGGTTGCAGTGTGGTGTATCACTTGGCGGGAATTACCAGAGCAAGCTCTGAATCTGAATTTATGTGGGCAAATGCCGAAGGGACAAGGGTAGCGGCTGTGGGTGCGGCGAAAGCTGGAGCAAGGCTGGTTTATGTCTCGAGTTTAGCGGCGGCAGGGACAGGAACAATCGAATCGCCACGAAAAGTAAGTGATGCACCTGCACCCATTACGATGTACGGACAAAGTAAACTTGAGGGCGAAATTCGGGTCTTAGAAACCCCAAATCTCGAGTGGACTATTTTGCGTCCGCCGGGTGTGTACGGAGAGCGGGATAAGGATTTTTTGTTTGCGTTTCAAGCTGCCAATCGAGGTTTTTTTCCGATTCTGGGCAATCCTAAACGAGCCTACACACTGGTGTATGTGCATGATTTAATCAATGCGATTCTGGCTTGTGGTGAGCATCCCAATGCCGTTGGCAAAACGTATTTTGCTGGGCATTCAGTCCCAGTTTCGTACAGCACCATCCTCGAGACACTGGCAAAACTTTTTGATAAACCTTTTAATCCGATTTCTTTACCCAATGGTTTGCTCGAAGTGGCTGCCAATGCAGGTGAACTTGGGCGCTTTTTTGGGCAGGTTGGTTTAATCAATAAGTCGCGCCAACGCGATTTACTTTCGCCTGGTTGGGTTTGTGATGTCAGTGCAATCGAATCGGACTTGGGTGTGGTTTGTAGCACCAATCTCGAGACAGGTTTTGCCAAGACCCTCGAGTGGTACAAACAGAGCAAGTTACTTTGAGCTAATCGCCAGTCCAGTTACTTTGATGGCACTGCCAATTCATCGTATTTGCGTTTTAAGGCTTTGGCGGTGGCTGGTGGCACAAACTTAGAAATATCGCCATTGTACGAAGAAATTTCTTTAACCATGGTGCTGCTTAAAAAGCTGTAGCGCGTGGCTGCCATGATAAAAACCGTTTCGAGATTCTTATTCAGTTGCCTGTTTAAGTGCGCCACTTGCAACTCGAGTTCATAATCAGAGACCGCCCTCAGTCCGCGCACAATCACTGGAATGTCTTTTTCTTTGGCATAATCTGCCAGTAAGCCCTGAAATGAATCCACCGAAACGTTTTTCATATGCGCCGTGACTTCACGAATAATTGCAAGGCGTTCCTCGATTTCAAAGAGGTTCTTGCCGCGTTTTTCACGGTTTTGCAGCACTGCAATCGTGACGTGATCAAAAATTTTAGAAGCTCGAGCCAGAATATCAACATGACCATTGGTCATTGGATCAAAGCTCCCCGGATAAATGGCACTTGGCACATTTGAGAGTATAGAAGTTTTGAGGTTCGGGGAGCAAGGGGTAGCCTCAATATACTCGAGTACCAAAATAAAAGAACCGCGTTAATCACGCGGTTCTTTTTGGCGGGTTGTGAGGGGCTCGAACCCCCGACCTACGGTTTTGGAGACCGTCGCTCTACCGACTGAACTAACAACCCCTTCGGCGAGGGATTGTATCAAAGAGCGCGGCGAGTTTCAATAGGCTTATTCGCGCACCGTTAAAGTAGCAGCACTCGAGCGTCCGCGAATTTCAGGGTCATACATCAGTTCGGCGCTGCTTGGTAAGTGGGTATATGTTCCCGCAGTCTGGGCGCGTAAAACAACCCTAAACTGATTACGGCTCTCGAGACTCTGGGCAAACATTTCCACACGGTCAGCATAAATGTCTCTGGCGGCGTACCAGTTATTCCAGTCGGAGGCAGTGCCAAATGATGTTTTTTGGTTTTTGATGCCGTACAAGTTAATCGTGTCCATGGGTACAGCTTGGAATCCGGCTGGCACTGGCTCGATGATTTGAGCATGGCGCATACTGCCGCTTTCTGGGTTAATTTCGAGATTGACCAAGATTAAATCCCCGACTTTAATCGCTTGGGCAACACTATTTTGAATCAGTGGTTTGGTGCTGTATTCCCAAGCCTGTGCTGCTTCGCTCCAAGTTTTCTCGAGTCGTTGATAAGTGCGCTTAACTTGAATGCCATTATTTTCGTTGTCCAAACGGGGTGGTTCGCGGGTGTACTCGAGACGAACGCCGTAAGTCAGGTCGCCTTCAATGCTGAGGGTATTCCCACCGATGTTTAGGCTTGGCTCGAGGTCTAGGCTTATTCCAGCAGCCGTGACGGTTGGTTCGGCAATGGTTTTGCCGTTTAACAGCACCCTAACTTGTTGACTCGAGGCGCTGGGTTTTGGCAAGGTTAAGGCAGCACTGATAATTGCGCTGGTGTCGGCGGTACTGACCCACCAATCACCGCGTCTGGCTTGCAGTAAATAGTTGATTGCTTTGGGAATCAGGGGGCTTTTAGGCTCGAGTAAACTCAGGGCTTCCAAGGCAGTGGCGGTCACAAGAATCGGGTTGTCGTCCCAATAATAATTCCAGCGATAGGGGTTTTTTGGGCGTTGCCATTGCACTGTGCTGTCACGCTCGATTCGGCTTATTTTTAGGCGCTCGAACAGATTCTTGGCTTGTTCAGGGCGGCTCAGGCTGTTATATGCCAAGGCTAATTGCGCCAAGTGGTACGGCTCGAGGTCTGGAACGGCGGCAAAAATTTGCATGGTATCAAAGTCTGGGGCTTTGGCTTCGGCTAGGGCGTGATGGGCTAGGGCGCGTGAACCGCGTGAAAAATTGGTGTTCTTGATGTTCTGTTGCAGCCATTTAATACCGCCATCAAGCAAAAAAGCATAACGTTCTCGAGGAATTTTTTGTTTCTGTAATCGGGCTAAAGAAAGCACCACACTGGCGGTCATGTCCATGGCGCTTTGGTCATGACTCCAAAATCCCCAACCGCCATCGGTGTGACGCAGGGTTTCTAAGCGTTGCAGTCCAGCTTCGAGTAAGTCTGGCAGGTCGTCTCGAGGGGCGATTTCGGCAGCAAGCATGGCGGGAATAAAACGGGCTAGGGTTTGTTCGGTGCAGCCATACGGATAGGCAATCAGGCGTTCCAAGGCGGGTTGTACGGCACTGAGTAAACTTGGGGTCAGGCTGATATGAAGTTGTGCGCTCTCGATTTGAGCATCTTCGGGGAGAACAAAGGTTTTTTGCTTGTTGCCAGCATCTCCAGCCCATGTTTGGCTGGCGCTAAAACCCCTTGGTTTAACGGTTAAAGGTAACTCGAGGGCATCCGAACCGAGCAGCGAGGTGTACGAGCCTTGGATTTTGGCTTGTCCTAAGTTGGTAGCCGTAATTTGGGTTTCAAAACTGGCTCGAGTATTGGCTGGAACTTCCAAACGCCCTTCGAGCGCACGGCTGCTGCTCAGTCCAAGCAAATCAAACTTAAAGACTCCATTTGTATTTTGCGCTAAGTTGTTATTGACAATGCCACGCAGGGTGGTACTGTCGCCACGCACCAAAAATTCAGGTTTGGCAATTCGGGCTAGAATGTCTTTGGTGACGAGCGTTTGGGCTTTACTTTCTCCCGCCGCACCGTTGAGGGTTTGCCCCCTTGCCGTGATTCGCCATGTGGTCAGGTTGTCGGGGTACGGCACTGGCACTTTGGCAATTCCATCGGCATCTGTAACTACACTGCCAAGCCACAAGGCAGTGTCTCTAAAATCTTTGCGGACTCGTCCTGCATCATTGTCGGCTCGAGTTGCACGGGTATCACCTTCGCCGTCGCCTCCACCGCCAAATTCGCCATCCATGTCTTCACTCGAGGCAGTACCGATTAAATTGGGGCGGTCTCCATGAAAAACATCAAACGGATTGGGTGTGCCATCTTCACGCAATAAATAAATGCCCTCGTCCACCACTGCCAGACTTAATTCGGTCTGCACAGGTTGTTTGGCGGCGTTGCTGACTTTAAGCTCGAGTTGCCCTGTTTCTGACGGAGCGTAACGTGTTTTACTGGGCAGAATTTCTAGGCTGAGGCGCTGGTCATCTTTAGGAACACTGACATTTGCACCTCCGCCGTATTGTGTGCCATAAGGTATTCCCAAATGCAGATAGGAAATTTGCAAATAAATATTCGGCTGCATCGCACTTGTGACCTTAAACGAATAGACAAAGGTCGAGCGGGTAGTGCGGATTAAGCGGGTCTGCAAAACACTGTCCGCCTCGAGCGAGACCCAAGCATCCACCCCCACAGGTACGCCCATAATCAGTGCCGTGACCGTTTCGCCGACCTGATACGAAGTTTTATTCAAACGCACTTGGGCATAATCGACATTCCAACCCCAGTTTTCGTTTTGTGCCAGTTGCCATGCAAAGGTCTCGGCTTTGGATAAACGCCCCGCCGCATCCTTGGTTCTGGCTCGCACCACATACCCACCGCCAAGAGCAGGCTTAAAGACCACTCGAGCCGTGCCACTGCGGGCTTGTACGGTGCGTTTCTCGAGCGGCGTTTCTTTGAGCGTCCAAGTGGTTTGGCGCTGACCATCTTTTAGCACAGCGCCTTGAATGTACTCTTGACGAAACAATTGCAACTCGACGCTGCTGTTCGCAATTGCGCCTTGTAAATTCCTAGTCCGTACATCTAATTCAAAAGGTTCACCCGCATTAAATAAGTAGCGTGTGGTTCGCAAAGAGACCCGCACCGAACTTGGATAAGCATAAACATCCAGATAGCGCTCGAGTAAATTCCGTGATTCATCTTCAATTTGCACAAAGACGGTGTAACGCACAGGGAAAGCAAATGTATTAACTTCAAATGGCAACTCGAGTTTTAATTTACCGTTTGCATCAAGGGCGGTCACTTGTTCAAAGATAATTTTATTGTCGTATGAACCGTACTCTTCCGAATACGCAAAGCCAAAATCCTTATAATTGGGGTCATCCTTGGTAAAACTTGAAGCCCGTGAAAAACTCACCTTGACCCGCCCGTTGCTCATACCCCCACCAAAAAGATAATTTGCACTGACCTCGAGCGGTGAGCGTGTGCCTTGCAGCACCACCAAGGGTGTTTTTAGGGTCATGTCAAAGTCTGGCTTAACGTATTCCTGTACAGCAAAATCGCCTAAGCTACGCGAGTTTTGATCGTACACACAACCCGCTTTTCCTTCGGCATTGACCGAAATACTGTAATTGTAGGATGAGACTCGAGCCGAAGGGCGGAGTAAAAAACGCCCCGCAAACGTGCCATACGCATTGGTCTCGAGTGTTAGCTGGCTCAGTTCTTGTTCACCAAAACACAAGACGGCACTGATTGGGCGCTTGACCAAAGGCACAAGGGTTTTATCAAATCGAAAATTTCCACGAAACTCGATTTGATCACCCGGACGGTACATGGTGCGGTCTGTTTGCCCCGTAAAAACATATTTTTGTGCCAAGCCATACGCCCACGACGAATTAACGGTCGCAAAATTCTGTCCCGTTTGTGCCACCACAATCACTTCTTTTTCTGGCACAGGCAAGAGCAATAAACCATTTGCATCGGTTGCCAGTTCACGCATGGTTTTAGCTTGTACGAGCCAAATTTTGGCACTGCGTTTCTGCCCAGAGATTCGGTTTAAGGTTAAAATTCGTAAGTCTTGCGGTGATTGCTTGGTGATTATTCCCAAATCTGAAACCAGCACCACACTCGAGCCTCGATTTGCACCAAACCGAGCTTCTACTTGGTACAAACCAGCCGGCAAACGCCCAAGCGTGACTTCAGTATCGCCTTCACCTAGGGTTTTATTAACTCGAGACACTTCGCTACGTTTTGCACTATTCGGAATAGTCGGAGACTGCCACGAAACCAACCAGCCGTTTTTTAGAATCTCGAGCGGGTTAGAAAAACGCGAAATGATAAAATTGATTTGCCCCGAGGTTTTTGCCCCGTGGTAAACATCTAAAGTCACAATTTGGTCTGGCGAAAACGTCCCTCTTGAACTGAGTGACAGTTCATTATCCTGAGCCGAAACAAAAGCCCAACCTAGAAGCAGCACCGCCAGCCACCAGAAACGAATTCGAGTCATAAAAACAGTCTACGCGGTCAGATGAAAAATGTTCTTATCCTCGAGCCTCCGAAAAGTCATAAATTTAGGATTTTTATCGAAATACGTGAGGAAAAACAGGGCGAACACGGGGGTTCGCCCCTACGAAACACATTTTTTATGCCATTTTGTAGGGACAGGCGACCATGCCCGAAGGTGCGTGTTTATGGTCAAGACACCCCTGTGTCTGTCCCCTTTTAACCATGATACGGCATTCTTTCGGAGGCTCTAATCCAACTCGAGCCAGTACGGGCGCAGTTCAGAATAACTGCCTAATCGTTGCCATCGGTAAAAATAGTCGCATTGGTTGTCCCTCGAGTGCCACGAAGCCGTATCTTGAGTAGAAGCCAGCCGCGTTTTCGTGCAGTGCCTCTACCACAACCGCCCATGATGCCACCTCTGAACTGACCAAATAGGCTCGTTTAAGTGCGTCTAGCAGCAAATCTTGCCCATAACCTTGCGCCATAAAAGCCTGATTGACAGCCAAACGCCCAAGTAAAGTGGCGGGGATATTTGGATATTTTGGCAAACGCTTGGTTTGGTTAGGAGCTAAGCCCTCGAGTTGTACGGTCGTATTTGAAAGGGTGTAATAACCCACAATGGTTGTCCCATCGGTCAGCACAAAAACACTGCACGTCCGACTTTCTTGTTCTTTACGGGCTTGTTCTCGAATAAATTTGGTCAGACTGGGTTCGGTGCAAATAAAGCCGTTTCGGTCGTGGATTTTGGCATTAAAAGGCTCGAATGATAAGGCATTATCCATAGCGTTTGGCATGAGCCGAGGCAGCTTTTTTAAGGGCAGAATTTGGCTTGGGTGGGTTTTGTAGCAGTTCGTAAAAGGTACTCGAGGCAGTCTGACTAAGCCCAATGATTTCGTGTTTTTGAATGGTTTGAATTGCCGACTCGAGCGCCGCTTGGAGTACAAAATCGGTCAGGCTTTGTCCACGCAACACCGCAGCCCGTTGCAGACTACTTTTATTGCTGGCTGGGACACGCATTTCTATTCGTTCGGTTTGATTTAAGGTTGACATATTAAAAACTATAGCATACGGCAATTAGCCGTATGCTATCCTCATG
>JAYWHB010000452.1:0-8976 GCA_043777915.1 Deinococcales bacterium | reverse complement strand
ATCAATTCTGTTTGATATGTCAGGGCTGTGTCAGGTCGGGGTTTAAGCAAGGTTTCGAGTAAACGCCCACCCAGTAAATACAGCACTTCCCGCTCGAGCCGATAAAACACATTTTTGCCACGCTGTTCACTCGAGACCAAGCCAACATCACGTAAAGCCGCCAAGTGATACGAAACTTTACTTTGTGATAGCGAAAGCAACACCTCGAGTTCGCACACGCAATGTTCGCGCTGCGCCAAAATCGAGACGATTTCAAAACGCAAGTCATGACCAAGGGCTTTTATCTGCTCGAGTGGTGATTTAACAGGTTCTATCATCAATTTAAGTATATGCGTTTGGCTGGACAATGTACACAATCCCACCACTATGCCCAAGCCAAGCCCGCTCGAGTTCTGCTCGTTTATAAACTACTCGCACCGTATCATCTGACGGATATGCGGGGTCATTGACAATTGGGTCGCCATCTTTGGTAAAACCACGCAGTACCACCAAATGCCCTCCAGAATGCCCAATTGGAGCGCCAGTCAATTCACCTTCTTTCCAGCCAATAGACAAGGCAATTGGTACGCCTCGAGCTAAGTATTCTTGGGCTTGGCTAAAACTGCTCAGGTGCGACACAAAGCCCTGCAAACCCTTGCTCCCCACATACGCCATGTTAAACGCCCAATTGCCCGCACCGTTGTATTTGACATCCCAAACGGCTTTGGCGGTCTCCGGCACAGATTCGGCTAGGTTTAAGCCCAGTTTGTTGCTCCAATACTCGAGCAACATGGTCGTGCTGGTCGGACTACACCAAACCCGCCCACCTTTGGGGTAAATCATTTGTGAACGCCTTGGCACATCCAACTCGAGTTCTCGTGTCGCAACTGATGGCAAAGGCAAAACCACATCTTCATCACTCGAGAAAGTCACGGCTAAACCTGTCAATTGGGCTTGTCCGTCTAAACTGACACGGATTTGCAGCGTATCAGCTTGAGATTGACAAACAATCGTATCGGTCTCGAGAAAAACTCCTTCATCGGCATCATCAAAAGAGGTGTTGTTAAGCGGGTTGGCGCTCCATTGGGCAAGCCGTAAATACTTTGACCACCCCGAGCAAAAACGCACCCGAACCTCGAGTAACACACTCGCGCCATTGGGGGTAAGCGCATTCCAAGAGACAATACAACGCTTAAAGGGACGCTCCAAAGGTTGGGTCTCGAGTGAACCTGTCCCTGAGACCAGAAGATTTTTGCTGTTTTCAAAGGTTACGCCGTTTAATTTGGCATTGATTAAACTGTCTCGAGTAAAGGCTGTCCAAGTGAGGATGGCTGACATGAATTTATTGTTCCTAGGTTTAATGGGATAGAGATTCTTTTTTGGTGAGGATTAGGCATCGAGTTTTTCGTGCTTGATTACGCATCGAGTTTATCGTGCTTTGACCACGGGTAGACAATCCATGCGTTGGTTGCCAGCACATAATAATCGGGTTCTAATGCCGTTTCGGACATGCGTGGTTTGTAATGCAGGACAGCCGTAATCGGTGTGCCTCCAGCCTGATGAACCCTTGTGGCTACGGCTTGAATGGTACGCCCAGAATCCCAAACTTCATCCACAATTAAGACCCGTTTCCCAGTTAAAATTGGGTCGGCTGGAAACTGTAAAAAGGTCGGTTGGACGGCTCGTAAGCCTGTGCGGTCATCGTAAAATTCGACGGCTGCCACCACAATGTTGCGAATTCCAAGGCGATAGCCAAGAATTGACCCCGGAATCATGCCGCCGCGAGTAATCACCATCATCAGGTCAAATTTTTCATCTTTAAGTTTTGTGGCTAAGATACTGACCTGATCGGCAATACCATCCCATGTTTGATAATCCTTGTCCATAGGGTAGTTTAACATTGTTGACGCATCGTCAACGTGCTGTAAAACCAGCATCCACAGTCACCAACGAACCCGTCATATAACTTGCGTCTTTTGATGCTAAAAATAAAACTACTCGAGCTATTTCTTCGGGTTCGGCTAATCTGCCCATTGGTACAGTTTGGGCTAATTTCTCGAGCAGAGCCTCGGTCACAAATTCGTTTCGTTCGGCTTGAAGCATTGGCGTGTTGACCTCGCCGGGGCAAACCGCGTTAATCCGAATGCCATCTTGGGCGTGTTCAAGTGCTAATGCCCGCGTTAAATTGTGAATTGCACCTTTGCTGGCACAGTATGCCGCTACACCAGTTGCCCCTAAATCGCCCCAAATACTGCCAAAATTGACAATCGCACCGCGTTGCTGGGCTTTCATGATTCGCAGGGCAGCCCTTGCCATAAAAAACGACCCAGAAACATTGACATTCATGATTCTATGCCATGCCTCATCGGTGGTCTCCATGCCAGTTGAACGCACAATAATTCCCGCCGCATTGACCAGCACATCAATTTTACCAAATTTTTCAAAACTACGCTGTACAACTGCATCACAAAAACTCGAGTCGGAAATATCACCAAGCTCGAGAAGTGCGCCCGTATTTGCTGCGACAACCTCACCAAGCATCTGGTTGCGGTCAATCATCACGACTTCTGCTCCAGATGCCGCAAAAGCCCGTACACAAGCCGCACCCATTCCGCTTGCTCCACCAGTGACCAAGATGACTTGCTGATTAAATTGCATCTGCTCAGTTTAACGGGTTTTCTGGTTTGTTGGTAAAAAAAAACTCGAGACAAACCAAAATTTCAGTTCGTTTCGAGCGATGAAATTTACTCTATAAACTGCTGTACATAATGGCGCGTTTGACTTGCCCAATGACATCGGTAATTGGAATATCTCGAGGGCAGGCTTCGGTGCAGTTATACGCCGTGCGGCAGCGCCAAACGCCCGTGTTTTGGTTGAGTTTAGCGAGGCGCTGCGCTCCACCTGTGTCTCTCGAGTCAAAGATAAAACGGTGTGCCTGAACAATGGCTGCTGGTCCAAGGTATGTTCCATTGACCCAGAAAATCGGGCAAGACGTGGTACAGCAAGCACAGAGAATACACTTGGTACTGGCATCATAAATCTCGCGGTCTTCATGGCTTTGGATATGTTCGCGTTCTGGCATCGGTTGGTCGTTGATAAAAAACGGCATCACTGCTTCATAACTTTCAAAGAACGGAGTCATGTCAACAATTAAGTCTTTCTCGACACTTAATCCACGAATTGGTTCAACTGTAACGGTGTTCCCACCCAAGTCCATCATCAAGACTTTACAAGCCAGACGGTTTTTGCCGTTAATTAGCATTGCATCCGAACCACAAATCCCATGGGCGCAAGAGCGCCGAAAAGCAAGGCTGCCATCAAGTTCCCATTTGATTTGGTTAAGAATATCGAGAATTCGGTCTTTGGGGTCAACCTCGAGGGTATATTCTGCCCAGTACGGCTTTTTGTCTTTTTCTGGGTTATAGCGGTGAATCTTAAAAATTGCTTGCATATGACTCCTTTGGAGAAGGCGAAGGTCAAAAGGCGAAGGGCGAAGGTTTTGCTTTTGCCTTTCTTGACCCTTAAAGCAGCACCTCACGGGCTTGGGTCGCTTTGCCTTTCGCCCTTTGCCTAATATGTTCTCGGTTTTGGTTCGTATTTGCCCAGTACCACATCTTTCCATTTGATTTCGGTTCTGCCCGGCTCGAGTTGGTAGCACATGGTGTGTTTTAAGAAAGTCGTGTCGTTGCGTTCGGTGTGGTCTTCTCGAGCATGTGCGCCACGAGATTCGCGGCGGTTGAGGGCGCTGTGGACAAGGGCTTCGGCGTTATCGAGGAGGAATCCAAGCTCGATGGCTTCTAAGAGTTCGGTGTTAAAGCGTTCGCCTTTGTCGGAAACTCCAATGTTTTTGTAACGCTGGTTTAAGCCGCGCAAAATTTCGACTTGGGTACTCAGGGTTTCTTCGGTGCGAAACACACTGGCGTTGTCCTGCATCGTTTGCTGCATCTCGAGGCGAATTTTTGCCACACTTTCTGTGCCACTAGAATTTTTGGTGTTGTTGACTAAATCTGTTGCTCGTCCAGCAGCATTGCTTGGCAACGGCTCGAGTGTGGCAGTATTGGCGTATTTGGCGGCGGCAACCCCAGCCCGTCTGCCGAAAACGATCAAGTCACCTAAGCTATTTGTGCCAAGGCGGTTTGCGCCGTGCAGACTGACACAAGCCACTTCGCCAGCCGCGTATAAGCCGCGTACCTTGGTGTCATTGGTTGTGCCGAAAATCACCTCGCCGTCCAAAGTGGTCGGAATTCCACCCATTGTGTAATGGGCAGTCGGTTGAATCGGCACGGGTTCTTTGGTTGGTTCAACTCTTAAATAGGTACGGCTAAAATCCATGATGTCGGGTAAGCGTTCCTCGAGAATTTTCGGGTCAATGTGGGTCACATCCAAGTGAATGTAATCTTTGTTCGGTCCACAACCGCGTCCCTCACGAATTTCAAAATACATGCTGCGCGAAACAATATCGCGGGGCGCAAGGTCTTTGATGGTCGGGGCATAGCGTTCCATAAAACGCTCACCGCTCGAGTTACGAAGAATGCCACCTTCGCCGCGCACACCTTCAGTCAGTAAGACCCCAAGTTTATACAATCCTGTTGGGTGAAACTGATAAAACTCCATGTCCTCGAGTGGGATGCCTCGGCGGTAGGCAATGCTGGTCAGGTCGCCAGTCAGCGCATGGGCGTTAGAAGTCACTTTGAACATCCGTCCGTTGCCACCTGAAGCCAAGACCACGCTTTTGGCATGAAAAGTATGCAGTTTTCCCGTAGCCAGTTCATAAGCAATTACGCCTTTGCAGACTTTACCGCTTGCGTCATCCTCGAGAATTAAATCCAGCACTACAAATTCGTTAAAAAAGGTGACTTTCTCTTTGATGCTTTGCTGATACAGCGTTTGCAAAATCATATGCCCTGTGCGGTCAGCCGCGTAACAAGCGCGGTGAACTGGGGCTTTACCAAATTCTCTGGTGTGTCCACCAAAGCGGCGTTGGGCAATTTTACCGTTGGGCAAACGACTAAAAGGCAAGCCCATATGCTCGAGTTCAAGCACCGCTTCAATCACATCTTTGGCAAAAATTTCGGCTGCGTCTTGGTCGGTCAGATAATCGCCACCCTTAACCGTATCAAACATATGCCATTCCCAACTGTCTTCGTCCACATTGCCTAGGGCAGCCCCCACACCACCTTGGGCTGCGCCTGTGTGTGAACGGGTCGGGTAGAGTTTAGAGATAACCGCGACACTGCCAGTTGCATTTTTCTTGGCGTAGAGCGCCGCCATTAAGCCGCTTCCACCTGCGCCAACCACAATTACGTCGTGTGTATGAACTTCCATGAAAACTCCTTTGGGAAAGGCTATGGGCTATGAGCTTTGAAGCCCTTGATTTTCCTCATAGCTCTTAGTTATCTACGCCTGGAATGGGGATTTTGACAACTAACGCCAGTAAGCCAAAAATCATGACTGCGCCGATTAAGGAAAATACAATCGCTTTAGCCCAGACTCGAGCCGTCGGATTTTTAGCGGTGGCATCTTCAATCACGTAGCGAATACCGTTACCACCGTGCGTTAGTCCAAGCACCAGCAATGCAAATAGGTAAGCCTTATTCCACCAGTCGGCATATCTCGAGGCGATGGCTTCATAATCCCAGCCAGCTTCGTCCACCGAAATATGATTCTTGAACAAATGAAACAAGGTCAGTAACACCAAAGCCGTTCCGGATAGGCGCATAAATACCCACCAGACCAATTCGGGGTTGGATTTGGCTTGGGCTTTTGCGTCCTTAAATCTTCTTGCTTTAATTGCCATAATCATTGCCCCCAAATTGTGGTGTACGTGAACACTTCTGGGAATAAGCGCGGCAAGTTAGCGTAGAGTGTCAGTAACATAAATAATGCTGCAAAGACCAATGAGCCGTACCAAAGTTGACGCTGATATTTCACGCCCCATTCGGTAAAGTCCATTAAGACAATCCGTAAGCCATTAAACGCATGGTATGCAACAGCCCCAGCCACACCGATTAGCCCAAGGCGAAACGGCATCAGTTCATAGATTTTGTGGACTGCCCCGTACACTTCTTCGCCAAGCATGGTTGAACCGATTGAAATGGTGTGCATAATCAGATACAACAAAATAGCAACGCCAGACAAGCGATGCAGAAAAAATGCCCATTGTCCTTCTCGACCTTTGTACATAAAGCCTCCTAAGCCAGCCTTAAAAATTATTTAACTAGGTTAAATATATCATAACCCTTCCTTCTCGAACAGTCTGCCACACCCAATTGCAACAATGCAAAGAAACCTTAAACTTTTCCTCATCTTGGCTTGCAACATTTTAGTTGCTCGAGGTTTAGAATAGCAGATGATGAAAACATCTTCTTATTGGTTACTCGGCTTGGCAGTTGCTACAGTTGCTGTTTCTGGAGTTTTGGCGCAAACCGCTAAACCATTTGTTCCGACAGGCTTCAAGCTCGAGCCAGATTTGAGTAAAACCCGAATCACCACCTTTAAGTCGGCGAAGTATGTGCTTGCCGATAACACCGATTACCGCGCCGTCATCGAAACCGATAAAGGCAGAATTGTGGTGGATTTATTTGAGGATGACACCCCTGTCACAGTCAACAACTTTGTTTTTTTAGCCCGCAATAAATTTTTTGACGGCATTGTTTTCCACCGCATTATTCCAGATTTTATGGCACAGACTGGCGACCCACTTGGGCAAGGTACAGGCGGACCCGGCTACCAATTTGGTGATGAATTCCGTACCAAACTAACCTTTGATAAGAAAAACTTGTTGGCAATGGCAAATTCTGGACCTGCCACCAATGGTAGTCAATTCTTTATCACCTTTGTTCCAACCCCGCACTTAAACGGCAAGCACACGATTTTTGGGCGATTACTCGAGGGCGAAAAAGCCTTAAATGCCCTGAATAAAGGCGAACCACCCGCCGTTCCTTCTAAAATGACCAAGGTTTATATTGTCAGTAAGAAAAAATAATCTCGAGCAGAGGAGGGCAGACGCTTGGTCTGCCCTTTTTTATGTTTTTAGAATCGTTTCGATTTGCTCGAGTTCAGCACTGCTAAAACCTAAGTTATCCAATGCGCCAACAGCATCTTCGATTTGCGAGACCTTACTTGCGCCAATCAGTGCCGAATTGACTTCGGGTAGACGCAGCACCCAAGCCAATGCCATTTGTGCCAGTGTCTGCCCTCGAGTCTCTGCTAAGGCGTTTAAGCGCCTGACCTTCTCGAGTTTTTCATCGGTCAGGTGTTCTGGTCTTAAAAACCCGTGGGCTGTACTTGCCCTCGAGCCTTCAGGAATGCCTTGTAAGTATTTACTCGAGAGTAAACCCTGTGCGAGTGGCGAAAACACGATTGAACCAATGCCTTCAGCGTGTAGCACATCGGTTAATCCATTTTCGACCCAACGGTCAAACATATGGTAATTCGGTTGGTGAATCAGGCACGGTGTACCAAGTTGACGCAGGATTTTAGCAGCCTCTTTGGTTTGTTCTGGGCTGTAACTCGAGATTCCAGCGTACAGGGCGCGTCCACTGCGAACAATAAAGTCAAGCGCTTGCATGGTTTCTTCTAAAGGTGTGTTTGGGTCAAAGCGGTGCGAATAAAAAATATCCACATAAGGTACATTCATGCGTTTTAGGCTTTGGTCACAACTGGCAATCAAGTATTTACGGCTGCCCCATTCGCCGTAAGGTCCTGCCCACATCAGATAACCCGCTTTACTCGAGAGAATTAACTCGTCGCGGTACGGCTTAAAGTCATCTTGGTAAATTCGTCCAAAGTTTTCTTCGGCACTGCCCGGAGGAGGACCGTAATTATTAGCCAAGTCAAAATGGTTAATCCCAAGGTCAAAAGCACGGCGCAGCATCGCTCGGCTGTTTTCAAAATTGTCCACGCCACCAAAATTATGCCATAAACCGAGTGAAATCGCAGGTAGTTGTACGCCGCTTTTACCAACACGGTTAAATTTCATGGTGTCATACCGATTGTCTGAAGCTAAATACATGAATTGTAATTGTAACAGGTTTTCCTACTTTCTAAGTAATTTGCACAATATCACCCAAAGCTCTAAACCAATTAAACTACTGTCATGGCAAGGCAGAAAGTCAAAAAAACCGACCTCGAGAAACTAAAAATTGTTCTCGAGAAACCAAAGCCCGTTCTTGGTCATGTCGTCTCGAGACCAGTACAGACCCACGACAACGAGCGCCGCTACAACCGTAAACGCGATAAAAAAGTTGCTGAAGAATGAAAGAACTACTCTCGAGTGCAGGTGGGCGCACTTTTTTAACCATGTGGCTTGGGCAGAGTATTTCTGGTTTTGGCTCGAGACTGACCATTTTTGCTTTTGGAATTTGGTTATACAAAGAAACGGGTTTGGCGACCCCACTTTATTTAACCGCTTTGGCGGGTTTTTTACCGGGTGTGTTGCTTGCTCCAATTGCTGGGGTGATTGTTGACCGTACCGACCGCCGCACCGTGATGATTTTGGTTAATTGTGTTCATACCGTGGTGACACTGGCACAGTTTTTTGTCATCTCGAGTGGTCAAACCAATCTGCCAATTATCCTTGGGCTGCTGGCAATTTCTAGTGCTGCCGAAACGTTTCAGTGGCCAGCCGAATCCTCGAGCATGAGTGTCCTTGTGCCACCAAGTCAACTTGGTCAAGCCAATGGTTTGTACGCGATGATGGGCGGAGCGGGAGATTTAATCGCCCCAATTGCTGGGGCGCTACTGGTCTCGAGCATTGGCATTGCTGGGATTTTGCTGATTGACCTTGCAAGTTTTGCTTTTGAATTCTTGACTCTATTTGTGATTCGGATTCCAAGACCACCGCAATCAGCAATCGGCTCGAGTATGCAAGGCGGGGTGCTGGCACAGGCTCGGGATGGTTTTAAGTTTATTACCCAAAGATCGGGGTTACTCAGTTTATTGATTACTTTTTCGGGTGTGAATTTCCTGCTTGGGATTATCCAAAATCTACAAGTG